>JAVBPA010000121.1:0-18278 GCA_031549925.1 Eubacteriales bacterium | reverse complement strand
TCCGCGGTAAAAAAATTCGGATATGAAGATTTTAAAATGAGATTGTCTTGAATCCGATTCTATTAAAAAAATATATAACAAATGAACCAAACAATAATTCATCTTTTGAAATTGTTTGGTTTTTTATTTTAAAGCCGATATGATATCTATAGTAAAACAATTATAAATCAGTACTTCATTACACCAAATCCAACTTGAAACAGTTCTTTGATTACTTGCAATTTATTGATGCAAAATCGTTTTCAACTGTATTATCTTCCCGCGAAATTTCTTAAAAATATTTTATAAAAGGATTGACAAATAAAAAAACATATGTTATCATTAACACATTATTATATGTTATCAATAACATAGCAAAAAGGAGTATCAAAATGTTAATTAATTATGCGATTTTAGGAATATTGAGCTATAAGCCTTTGTCCGGATATGATTTAAAAAAATTAATGCAGGAAATATCTTTCATGTATTGGACCGGAAATAACAATCAAATTTATAAAACTCTTCTTGAATTAAATAATGAAGGTTATGTAACAAACGAAATTTATAATCAAACGGGAGCTCCCGCAAAAAAAATTTATACCATAACAGAAGCGGGATTATCCGAATTAAAAAGACTTTCTCTTGAAATTCCGCAGCCTCTCGAATTAAAAAAATCTTTTCTTGTTCAGCTTGCCTGGTCCTGGCAATTAAAAAAGGAAGAAATTAATAATCTTTTTATACAATACGAACAGGAAATACGCGGGTTATTATATAGTGAAACATTAAACAAAGAAAAATTTTTGCCTGACAGAACTCCTCGGGAGACTTCGGCTTGGAATTTAATTTATGAAAATATAATTACATCATATGAAACAGAATTATTATGGATAAAAAAAGCCCGTGAAAAGCTCACGAGTTTTGAAGATGCTGAAACAAAATTAGATTCAGAAATAAAATTGAACGAAAAGGAAAAAAACACTGAAATGAGTTATTCAATTATAGAAAATAACAATTTAAAATATATATATTTAGATTCCGGCGGAGCAGTAATAAAAAGCGAACATGATGCCTTAGATTTAATTACTTACTGCTTTGAAGCGGAAACCAATTTACTTCTTATTGACGGAGAAAGATTTTCGGAGGATTTTTACAGATTAAAAACCGGACTGGCAGGAGCTGTTCTTCAAAAGCTTGCTCAATATAATATTAAAACAGCTGTTATTTTTGAAAATACAAATATAAAAGGAAAATTCGCTGATTTTATGATTGAAAGCAACCGGGGTGAAATGTTTAATTCTTTCATTGATAAAAATTCTGCGGAAAATTGGCTTTTTAAAATATAAAATACCAATTAATAATTGACACTTTCAAAAAAGTTTAATATACGGTTATTTATAAATCCGATTATCACAAGGTTATCAAAAAACTATACAGTATATTTGTTTTTTTCTTTTATTTCGATATTCTTTATTATATAAATACAAAAATTTTATTTTATATATTGCTTTTATTAATGCAAACGTTATAATGTAAGAAGAAATATTTTAGATTATATTTGTAATGAAGAATGAGGGAGACAGGTATGAAAGGGCAATACCGTGTAGCGGATATTACCGAAACCGAGGCACTGGCAAAATTGGCAACAGATTCATTTTATCATTATCCCCTGTTTCAAATCACCCGTGATGAGTTTAAAAAAGAGAAAGATTATTACAACTTTTTATACACCTTGGAACTTTCATTCATTAAAACATTTATAAAATATCATGATATCATTGTCGAAGAATATGATAATAAAATTATAAGTTTCGCTATGATTGAAGAAATCGGAAAGGTAAACTTAAATCTGGTTAAATATATACGGGACGGCGGTTTGGTTATTTTAAAATATGCAAGTCCTGTAACTGTCCTAAAGTTTATGGATATGCTTGACGAAACAAGAACCGCTTGCGATGCGATAAAAAATCCCAATCATTGGTATCTCGCGAATATTGCCGTTGATATAAAATATCAGGGAATCGGGCACGGGAGTAATATTATTAAAGAATTTTTAATTCCTTATGTCAGAGATAAAGGCGGTAAAATTTTTACTCTTACCACCAATACAGAAGCTAACAGCATTTTTTATAAAAAGAACGGTTTCATAAACTTTGATTTCAGAAAAGTAAATTTTGATAAAAAAAGCATTGGCAACTGGAGTTTTAAAATGTCAATCTAAGCTGTATTTAAATAAATTATTTATTAGAATATATAAAGATTACTTATTATTTTTAATTATACAACGTAAAAATAATGAAAATATAGGATGTTTTGCACAGAGTTATACACATCCTGTGGAAAAATTCCTGTGGAAAATAATTTGGAAATAATAAATCACATCAAAACAAATATTTTTACAAGGATGCGGGGACGCGTTTACTTTTATAAAAAAAGTAACAAAAACGTATAATATTAAGCTTTATCTATGATTACGAATCTAATAATTTTATGCAAAGCGATTTTTACAATTGCTTTTCAAAAATCCTTTAGAAAAAAATCATATATAAGTTCTATATTACAAGTTTTTTGTTACTTTTTTTCAAAAAAAGTAACCGCGTCCCCGTATCTCTGTTTCTTCTTTTTACTGACTGATTTTATTAATTTCCCGATAAACTGAACAATTTGCAAGCAATTCACTGTGTGTACCATATCCCACAGCTTCGCCTTCATCCAAAACCAAAATAATATCGGATTTTGAAACAATGGATATACGCTGCGAAATGATGATTTTTGTGAAATTATACTGTTTCTCCAGATTAAATAATATTCTATCCGCCGTTTGAGCATCAAGAGCGGAAAAACTATCATCCATTATCAATATTTCCGGATTTGCAGCTAATGCACGTGCAATGCAAAGCCGCTGCTTTTGTCCTCCCGAAAAATTATTTCCATCTGGTTCGCAATGCGTATCAAGTCCTTCTTTTTCAAAGATAAATTCCGCGCATGAATTATAAACCGCTTCTTTCAATTTTTCAATTGGTATTAAATTATTGCCCATACGAAGATTTTCTTCAATACTCACTGATAAAATCATTGATTTTTGCGGTACATAACTTATTTTTTTATACAAAGAAGATGATTTATATTTTTTTATATCACATCCGCCCAAAAATATTTGTCCTTTATAATTATCGTAAAATTTCATTGCCAGCGCGGTTATTGTTGATTTACCCGACCCTGTTCCCCCGATAATCCCCAAAGTTTTACCGCGCGGTATTGAAAATGATATATCAGATAAAACCGGCGAAGCTTCTCTGTATGAAAAAGTTATATTTTTAAATTCTATAGCGGGAGAATTTTCATCTTCAAAAATTTCTTCATCAATCGGTTCTGTTATTGAAGAATGTTTTGAAAAAATTTCATTAATTCTTGCGGCTGAAGCGGAAGCGCGTGTAAAAATAACTGCCAGATTAGCCGCAACTACCAAAGCATAAATTATCTGCATCATATAATTAACGAGTGCGATAAGTTCACCTTGTGTTACCCGTCCGGTTTTTATATGAAAACTGCCAAGATATATAACGGTAACAATAAACAAATTAATCGTAACATATATAAGCGGATTCAGAACGCCTGAAAGTCTTGATGCCACAACCGCTATATTCGCTTGTTCGTCCGATGAAACGGAAAATCTCTTTATTTCCGTTTTTTCATTTCCGAATGCGCGTATTGTACGCATACCCAAAATACTTTCTCTGATTATAAGTGCCAAACGGTCAAGTGATGAACGTAAATTTTTATAATACGGAACAACGCATTTCATTACAAAATAAAGTATCAGAGATATAACCGGTATTGAAAACAGCATAACAAAAGCCAGCTTATAATCGATAAAAAAAGCTGCTGCTACAGAACCTATCACAATAAAGGGAACTCTGATTACGAGCCGTATCAGCATAGCTACCGCAAGTTGGAGAGCGTATGTATCACTTGTCACCGATAGATTGAATTTTTGTTTTCCGGATTTATCATATTCAGTTTGAGATAGTGATAATATATGTTCAAACAGAGCAGATCTCAATTCTGTTCCCGAACCTTGTGACGCAAATGATGCGTAGTATTGGCATATTGAAGCGCAAAAAAATCCGGAAACGCCCAATAAAACAAGCAGTAAACCAGTTTTGTAAATATATGAAACATCGCTTTCCCCGACTCCGCGGTCAATGATCAAAGCCATAATGGGAGGAACCATTATTTCAAGAATAGCTTCAATTAATTTAAAAAACGGTCCGAGGAACAATTGTTTTTTATAATTATTTAAAAATCTTTTTAATTTAAACATGTATAACAAATAACAAGGGGAATCCTTGAAGATTCCCCTCAGATTAACGACAAAGGTTACGAGGACGCGGTCGCTTTTGAGAAAAGCTCCGCAAAACTTTTAATATTTTGTATTGGATAAATAATATACTATAATTATACTCTGCCGAGAGCGCCGTGGATTGCGGGAAGAGCGTGCGGACGAACGAGTGCTCCGCCGTTTTCGTAGGATTCAATTGCTGCAAAGATATATTCCATTGTAGCGAGAGCGTCACGGCCGGAAGAACGGAGGTGTTCCGGAGAAACGCCGTTTGTAAGATCTTCGAGGTATGCGTGAATTCTCATCGGGAATGTAGCGGAGAAATCTGTTATACCTGTGTTAAATACTTCAGGTTCTTTGCCCTGTTTGAAGTATGTGAGTTTTTCTACGCAGTTTTCGATAACAAATGTGCCGTTTGTTCCGGCAAGCTCAAACGACCACCAGCCGCCGAGACCGAACATAGCGTCACCGCGCTGAGAAAGCATATAGCCTACGCAGCCGTTTTCAAAACGCATATGTATTGACTGAACGGAAAGCATAAGATCAGAAGCGTTTGCACGTACACCCGGTTTATCCATGAAAGCCTGAACATGTGTGATGTTTCCGCAGAAATGACGCATAACCGAGAAAGGGTGTGTTAAAAATGCTTTTGCGTGTGAATAGGGCATGTTCCATCTGGGACCGCCGTTTCCGCCGTAACCTGCCGCCGAACCGTTAAACCCTACTTTTGTCATACAGTATACCTGCTGTCCCACACCGTTGTCACGGATAATCGAGTCAGCCTTATATGCGGGTTCGGAGAAATAATGGTTTAAGTTACAGCCGAGGTATAAACCTTTTTTTGCCGCAAAAGCAACCATTTCGCGTGCTTCTTCTATGTTATTGGAAATAGGTTTTTCAACTAAAACGTTGAATCCTGCGTCGAGTGCTTCCATAGCGGGAACATAATGCCAGCTTCCGTTTTCATATCCTGATGTTGTAACGCTTATCGAATCCATTTCAGGATGAGCTTTCATCATGTCTTTTAATGTATAATATGCGGGAACACCGAAGTTAGCAGCCGCTGCGTCAGCACGGTCCTTTTGCCAGTCGCATACTGCGACGAGTTCGGAAAGTTCGTCTTTTTTATAAGCATTTGCGTGGGTATTACCGATTCCGCCCATTCCGACGACACCGACTTTGATAGGTTTGTTCATTTGTTGTATTACACTCCTTATATATTTATATTTATTGCAGTACATATGCCTAAATAAATCGCTAATAGTTTTTAAAAGTATTATTCACTAATTTTTTTCATAGCTGTTTCAATAGTTTTTTCAACGATTTTTACATCTTTTTCGGCAGCGGACGCAAAATCGGGTTTCTTCTGCGTGAAACAAGCCATAAAAATATTTCTGACAGGATCCATCCAGATAGAATCGCCGAGGTCAAGCATCCGGTTTTTCATGATATATTCTTCCACCATTTTAACGGAAGTTTCATCACGTATAAATTTATTGAGCAAAGCATTTTCATATATAGCGGGAATAACATAATTTTTTGATTCAATAGCTAGAGCTTCCATAATGACACTCGTTCTGACAAGATTAGAAGATACTGTGGGAGGAACATTAATCCAGCCGTCGCAAAGGCGGGAATAATATATCTCTTGTTCTTCGTCATATTTAGGAAGCGGCACTATACCGAAATCTTTTTCCATGTCTCGCAGAGTGCTTGCGGTTCCGAATGAATTTACGATATACATTGCCATACCGTTTATAAAAGAATTTCTGGCTGTAATACGGTTTTTTTCATCATAACCGATTTTTAAAAAGCTGTCGTAGCACACACCGTCCGAAACCCAATAGTCATATACTTTTTTAAGTATATCATACATGCGTTCGTTTCCGTGAGCCGAAAAATACGGAGTCATATCGGAATCTTTTTCGATTGTCTTTAATCCGGCGCCTATCCACATACTCGGAATCAACATATCATGTTCGGAAATTATTCCCCAACGGTCATCTTCCAAAGTATATTTGTTATCATTGTTTATATCATAAACGGCAGCCAAAGCTCCGGCGTAGAAATTGTCAATCGTCCATTTACCGTTCGCTACCAAGTCATATGGACTGGACAAATTTAAATCTGCAGTTAAGCTTTGATTAAAAAACACGCACATCGAACCCATAAAAGCGTCTATACATTCATCGCTGTAGGCAAAATAAAGTTTTCCGCCGATGGTTAATTCTTCATTTACATATTGTATGTACCACGGCTGTGAGATATCCACATATTCAAGCTCGTCAACCGAGGCTATGTATCCCGAAAGCGCATTTGAAAACGCGTCGCGCATGATGATACGGCAAAGATCGAAATCGTCCGAATTGGCAGTTGCGCTTTTTCTGAAAGTCGATGTTAAGGACTGATAATCGGCAACATCCTTTTGAGTAAATTTTACATTGTAACGTTCGCCGATGACAAGGTTTCTTGTATAATAAGCATCGTTTACAATATCTCCGTCCTGCTGTTCAACATGAGAAGGCAATGAAGCGACTGTAACAAATCTAAACTGATAACCTTCATAATTTTCGTTCGGCAAATAATCGGCGGAGTACCATAATTCGCTTTCCTCCGCATCAACCTCCGTTACAGAAGATTCGTCTGTAACGCTTTCATCGGTTTTTTCCGCACAGGAGATGACAGACAGAGATAAAATCATTAAAATAGCTAATAGCAAAGCTAATTTCCGCATTTATATTTTAATACCTCCCTCACAAAATAAATAAATTTATTTGGAATCACCTTTCCGGAATGCCGTGGGAGATATACCGATCTGCTGTTTAAATATGCGTGAATATAAACTGATATCGCCGAAACCTACCGCTCTTGCGATTTCTCCCGCAGGCATATCGGTCGTTTTTAAAAGTTCCATAGACTTTGCGACACGGAAGTTACGGATATATTCGCTCGGAGTCATAGAGAGAGCCGCCTTAAATTGTTTTGCTATATAATCCTGCGACAAACCGGTACAATCCGCAATTTCACGTCCGCCGATATCGTTTTTATAATTTTCATCGATATATTCAAGCGCACGGTAAATATACTGAAAATAACTGTTGACCGAAGATTCGCGTGTTTTATTTTCCGCTCCGTGAAGCCTTGAATAAAAAATCAAAAAAGATATCAGGTAATTTTTTAGACTTAGCTTCCAGCCTATCCCCCGCGTTTCACTCTCCCATTTCATGTGTTCGAGCATATCAATTAGGTTTCGGCGTTCTGGAAGCCCGACACGCAATACCGGGAAAGGACCGGAGCTTAACTTTTCTTTTACGCTACTCTGCTCTGCCGCGTAAGAATCCCTTTTATTTGCGGGTATTACGCGAAGACCGGGCAGCGAAAGAACTTCTTCGGACAACCCTCCGAGTTCCTCAAGTGAAAATAATATGTTGTATAAATTTGTATGATACGAACTTGTATAGGAATGCGCTTCGTTCGGAGTGATTGCGAAAAGATCACCGGGAGTTAAAATGGAAGTCTTTCCGCTATGGTAATGGAGTGTAAATCCCCGGTCGATATAGACAAATTCGTAAAAAGCATGGCGGTGAAGATGAGTTTTGCCATTATGTTCTGTCAGCATAACTCTAATCTTGGGGCCTCCGCCAAATACGCTGTCGTCCAGGTATCCGATCTCGGACATAATTACACTCCACAATTAATAAACGGATATTTTTGAAAATATAAATTTCAGAAAAATATTGATTTAAGATAAAGAATATCTTTTAATTAAAATATACTATTCCTTAGAATACACTATCCTCTAAAATATTATTCTATTTTCCAAAATATATTTTATTCTGTTATAGAATCTACTTTAACTACAGACCCTCCGGTTTTCAGGGAGGCAATCGCCGCGTGAATAACGCGCTGAGCTTCAAGCCCCTCTACACCGCTTCCGTCGATATCTTCCGGTTTTGCTCCCGCTTCAATCTGTTGTACAAAGGTATGAATACGGCATCGGAAAGTATCTTCAAAATCGCGGAATCCGTCAAAAACCGGATTAGTATATTCTTCTTTTAACATTGTTTCAGCGGGATATAATGTCGCCTGTCTCCACATATCTTCAAAAACGAATCTTCCGTTGACTCCCGCTACTTCGCAGCGTTCCATCGGATGAGAACGTTTTATATCATACGATGAAGTTAAATGACCGACAGCACCCGATTTAAATTTCATATTTATCGAAGCCGTTGACCAGATATCGCGTCCGGAAGCTTTATAAGCGAAGCATGTAACTTCGTCAATCGGACCGCAAAAATGCATCATTATATTCACACTGTGAGGATTTAACGCTTTTAAGTGGTAATACTCCGAATCGAGGTTCATGAATTTGCCGATCCAGAGAGCCATGTTGCAAAATAAAATTTCTCCGATACGTCCGTCCGCCATCCATTTTTCACATTGGCGCGCCGGATTCGTAAAACGGTGGTTCATATCAATGCCATAACATAAACCGAGGCGTTTTGCCGTATCGACCATTTCCTGAGCATGACGCAAATCGTTTGATATAGGTTTTTCACCGAGGACATGACAACCCGCGGCGAACGCCTGCATTGTAGGCAGGTAGTGATCTGACGAGTATTCATAACCGCCGGTGGTTATGCTGACGATGTCGGGTTTTACTTCCCGAAGCATCGTTTCAGCGTCTGTGTACCATGCGGTTTTATAAGTCTCGCCCGCCGTTTTAGCAAGCTCCGATTGAATATCGCACACGCCGACCAGAGTTGCATCCGGACAATCGCCGTAACAGCGCGCATGGCGGTTTCCTATGGGACCCATACCGATAATGGCTATTCGCTGCATGATTTATCAGCCTTCTTTTTTCTTGTTCAATACTTCCTGAAGTTTTTTAGCGGCCTCAGGATCTCCGATATGAAGTGTTTTGTATGCTTCTTCCGATGACGCAAACGGTCTGCCGAATCCGCTCCAGTTAAGGTTTGTATATATCGGAGCCGTTCTGCCTGTAGCAGCTTCGCGTTTTGCTATATGTGCGAGCATTTTGTTGCGTAAAAATTCTACTACATCCGGATATTTTTCAGCTACATTGTTATATTCTGTCGGGTCTTCTATTAAATTATATAATTCTATTTCAGGTTTAAAGTGGAAATCAGGTTCAAGAGCAATCATGAGCTTCCATTCGGGTGTACGCCAGCCGTGCTTACGCATCCATGTAGCTTCTGTAATGTAGAATTCCGGTTCCTGCGGTGCTTTGCCGCTGAGAACGTCAAACATATTGCGTCCGTCAAACTTTGTATCTGTATTGATATCAAGCAAACTTAACAATGTGGGAACTATATCCTTGTGATATGTGTAATCCGGAACATGTTTGCAGCCGCGGAATATTTTCTTGCAGCCTTTCGGGAATTTAATTGCAAAAGGAACTACCAAACAGTTATCATACATTGAGTGGTGGTCAAAATAGCAATCGTGGTCGTAAAGTGTTTCGCCGTGGTCGCTTGTAAATACTACGATTGTATCGTCTGCTATACCGAGATATTCGAGTTTGTTCAGTATAATAGATATCGAAGCGTCCATGTATGCGATAGCGCCGTCGTATTGCGAATTTATATATTCTGCTGATTTGCATCCCGGCGGGAACCAGGTGTAGAAATAGTCTCTGAACGGAACGAAATCGTAAACAGGATCAAGCGAATGGTCGTTCGGGTCAAATTCATCCCCAGAGAAGAACATGCGTTCAAACGGAGCCGGAGGCAGATAAGGAGAGTGAGGATCCATGTGACGCAGGAACAAAAAGAATGGCTTATCATCTTTTGCAAGTCTTTCGAGTTCGGGTATCGCTACTGTATTAAGGCTTTCAGCTTTTGCGCTGCGTCCCTGTTCAAACGAACCCCAGCTTACCGGATAATTAAGATTTGTTTCAAAGCCTTTGAATCCGTATCCGATGTTTGTTGTGTTATAACCGTTGGCAAGAAGAATTTCCGGCAGTGAAACGAGATCTTCACGAATACCGCCTTGATGACGGAGAGCTACTACATCAGTTCCGAAACAGTCTGTACCGGTAAGCATTGAAGCATAACCGGGAGTTGTCGGAATTGAAGGGCTGAACATGTTATCAAAAACAACGGAATCCTCAGATAAAAATTTTTCAATATGAGGTGTTGTCTTTTTCGGATAGCCGTACAGCGACATACGGTCGCGGCGAAGACTGTCTATACCGAAGAACAATATGTTAAACTTCTTTGGCATATTAATTGTTAACTCCTTTTAATATTTTTATTTGTCTGGAATTGTATACTTTTTGTTTTAATTGAATCGCTTTTATAAATTCGGAATTATTATTTCGACTTCATGGCCGCATTGTGCACTTCTGACCATTCCGTCAATAATTGCCTGATTATAAATAATTTGACTTGTCGGGATAGGCGCGCTTCTTCCCTCTTTAACCGCATCCACAAAATCACGGATTTTTAACCAGAAGTGGTCGTGAGGAGTATTAGGCAGCGGAACAGCTTCTGTTACAGGATTGCCTTTTTCGTCGTCATGCATATACATGAGAGCCGCCATATCGCCGCCGATTATAGACCCCCAAAGCGGAGGCGGATCGGGAGCTTTTGCCTTAAGCCCGCCGTCGGTTCCGAGTATGCAGAATTCAGAACAGATATCCATATGCATCGCCCAAGCCATACGGTAATCAAGGATAATATCACCCTCCAGCCGTATAAATGCAGCGGAAAAATCGTCTACCGAAAAACGGGAAGCTTCACTGTAATATTTGGGGTTCTTTCCGAAATAATCGCTTGTATAAGCCGATACGGTAAGCGGACGCGGATATCCTATAGAATTAAGCGAAAGATCAAGCGAATAACAGCCGAGATCGCCGATAGCTCCGAAAGCCGCTTTGTCACGGTCGATGAAAGTACCTCCCGGAATTCCTCTGCGGCGCGAACCTCCGACTTGGACGTAATAAATCTTACCTAACTTACCGGATTCCACGATTCGTTTTATCTCCCGGCAGTTTTCATTATATCTCGGTTGAAAACCTACGGTAACAAATTTACCGCTGGCTTTTTCAGCCCGCATGATATCCAGACCTTCATCCAGAGTAACGCACATCGGTTTTTCCAAAAGGACATACTTACCCGATTGAAGCGCGTCTACAGCGCAAACCGCGTGCTGAGAATTATAAGTACAAATTGAAACCGCATCGATGTCGTCGCGGGCGCAAAGTTCTTCGTGGGAATTATAAGCAGCCGCTTCATTCCAGCCGAAACGGTCGAGGAAAGCTCTTGCTTTGCCGGGAACAATATCGGCTCCCGCAACAATTTCGATATCATCGAAAGTTTTATATACATCCGCGTGTGCTCCGGCTATACCTCCGGTGCCGATTATACCTATGCGAAGTTTTTTCATATATTATACAGTAAAGGTTACGTCAACTTCATGACCGCACGCAGCGGAACGGATGATACCGTCGATAATTGCCTGGTTGTATATTATCTGGCTTGTCGGTATGGGTGCAGACCCTCCGTTTTTGACAGCATCGATGAACGAACGTACTTTTTGTGTAAACAAATCGCCTTTTTCTTCTTTGTCGGCAGGAATTATTGTCGAAGTCGGAATCCCGGCAACATCGTGGAAGAGAGTCATATCTCCGACTGTTCCGTCCCATGCTCCGCCCCACAATTCCAAATGAGGTTGTTTAACTTTAAGTCCGCCGTCTTTGCCAAGGAATATAAAGTCTCCGGTTGTATCCATGTGCATAGCCCAAGTCATACGGAAATCAAGTGTAATTCCGCCTTCAAGACGAATAAACGCAGCCGAGAAATCGTCAACTTCGAATTTATCGGGATTGGAATAATATTTTGCGTTCGTTCCGAAATGATTCAACGCAACAGCCGAAACTGTCAGAGGACGGGGATAACCGATAGAGTTAAGTGCAAAATCGAGCGCATAACATCCGATGTCGGCGAGTGCTCCGACTCCGGCTTTGCTTCGGTCGATAAATGTTCCTCCAGGAATACCTCTGCGTCGGCCGCCGCCTGTCTGTACATAGTATATATCACCGAGTTCGCCGCTTTTAATTATATGTTTAACACGCTGATAATTGCGTCCGTAGCGAGGCTGGAAACCTACGGTTACTATTTTTCCGCTCTTCTTTTCCGCACGTACTATATCAAGACCCTGTTCTATTGTAATAGCCATTGGTTTTTCAAGCAATACATGTTTGCCTGATTCAAGTGCGGCGACTGCGCAAACGGAGTGAGTGCTGTTGTATGTGCATATTGAAACAGCGTCGATATCGTCGCGGGCGCATAATTCTTCGTGAGAATTGTATGCGACTGCGCTGTCCCAACCGAATTCATCAAGGAAAGCTCTTGCTTTGCCGGGAACAATGTCGGCTCCGGCAACAATTTCAATGTCTTCAAAACTTTTATATGCTCTTGCATGGGCATGAGCAATACCGCCGGTTCCGATTATACCTATGCGAAGTTTCTTATTCATATATCCTCCGAATATTATATTAATAAAAGCTTGGTATTTAACGCTTAACGCCGGATTGGATATTTATTTGTAAAAACCGCGTAATTATCTTAAGCTCCGGAATATCTTTTTATAACTAATCTCAAACGATAATTCTGTTTTACATATTTCGGATGCTTTTTCAAAAGGAAGCCAATTTTCTTTTATTGCTTATCTGCCGCGTACAACTTTCGCTGTTCTGCCGAGTATTTTCAATATAGCGTTCATGTAACCGCAGCTTTCAGCGGCTATAATCGAAGCGGATTGAAGATCCTGATCTCCTCCGATAACCTCAAGGCAAACCGGTCCGTCGTAATCTGCGTCAACCATTGCTTTGAAATATCCGTATAAATCTATATCTCCGCGTCCGCATGCCTGATTCTGAGGAGTTCCCGGGGAAGGTCCGGGGCCTTTGCAGTCACGGATATGTACGTGTTTAACTCTTGATATTACTGCGGGAAGCGCTTCTGCGGGATTTTCGTTTGCGCGGAATATATGAGAGGGATCCATGTCGATTCCGAATGCGGGATTATTTACAGCTTCCATCAAACGAAGCGTTGTGGGGGTGTTATAAACGGAACTTCCTACATGCGCTTTACAGCAAAGGGTTACTCCGAACTGAGCTGCGTCTTCCGCTCTGGCTGCAATTGCCTCAAGTGAAGCAAGCAGTGTTTCTTCGTTATTGCTTTGTCCGCCGGGTCCTACGTTGATTATCGGAATTCCGATTTCAGCACATGCTTCAAAAGCAACCAAAAGACGTTCGCGGTCGAGGGTGGCAATTTCTGTGGAAAGGAAAGGCAATTCGTTTTCATCGGAAATTGCACGGAGTGTCAGTTTATCCTGTTTCCATGTAGCTAAATTTAAATGTTCGCACATACCCTGGATACCGGAAATTTCAACGCCGTCAAAACCGCATTTACGGATTGCGCGGGCTGCCGTAGCAAAATCTACAGTTTTGAATAAAACTGAGTTTACGCCTAACTTGATCATGTTTAATGCTCCTTATATATAATTTATTTTCTGGTTTAAGGTTCGATTTGTTTTTTGTGTATAGCCGATTCGCAAAAATACAGGGGAAAAAGTTTACCGAAAAAACGCGCCTTAGAAAGAGTAATTTAGTCCAATGCTCTTTAACCGAATTATATTATACATATAAAGAAAAGGCAATATCTTTTTAATTTTCTTTAAATATATGACGGAAAAAGTCAAATCAAAACAAAATGTAAAAAACATGCCGTAATTTCACATGACAGAAATATTCTGTTAATATGCACTATAAACCGTATTCAATTATATCATATATAATTAATAAGTAAAGTCTTTTAATAAATTTTATATTTTATTTAACATATGTGAAAAAATGAAAGATTGACTATTGCAATAATGCAAAAAACATGATATAATTAACGGACTTTATATATAATTTTGAACACTATATGCTCAAATATGTTAATATAAACATCACATTTGTAAAAGAGGATAAATTACCATGTCAAATACAGACGATAAAAAAAATTCAAAAGTACTTTATTACTCAAATGAAACTCATATGCTGGAGCAATCGGCATACAGATATACATTGCAGGATCGCGAATCCCCCAATCTATACCGTCATTTGTTTGATTATGAAACAATACCGAAAATTCCTTTTAATCACCGTTCGGTCCCCATGAACATGCCTTCCGAAATTTGGATAACGGATACAACATTCCGTGACGGACAACAATCAACATCACCCTTTACGGTTAAACAAATAACCGATCTCTACACATTGCTTCATAAACTCGGAGGGAAAAAAGGGATTATACGTCAGAGCGAATTTTTTGTATATACAGAAAAAGACAGGGAAGCGCTCAGCCGCTGTATGGAACTCGGATATGAATTTCCGGAAATAACAAGCTGGATCCGCGCATCTGAAAAAGATTTTGCTTTGGTTAAAGAGCTTGGAATTAAGGAAACAGGAGTTCTTGTTTCCTGCTCGGATTATCATATATACAACAAAATGAAACTTAACCGTTCTCAGGCAATGGATAAGTATCTCGGAGTTGTTAAAAGCGTACTCGAACAGGGTATACGTCCGCGCTGTCATTTTGAAGATATAACGAGAGCGGATTTTTACGGATTTGTAGTTCCTTTTGCGACAGCGCTCAGCGAACTTTCGACACAAAGCGGAATACCGATAAAAATACGTGCCTGCGATACAATGGGTTACGGTGTTTCTTATCCCGGAACTGCGCTTCCCAGATCGGTTCAGGGAATTATATACGGTCTGATGCATTATGCCGGAATCCCCTCCGCACTGCTTGAATGGCACGGACATAACGATTTTTATAAAGTCGTGACAAACGCGGCAACTGCCTGGCTTTACGGAGCTTCGAGCGTAAACTGTTCAATGCTTGGTATAGGTGAAAGAACCGGAAACTGTCCCCTTGAAGCAATGGCAATTGAATATGCTTCACTGCGCGGAACAGAAGACGGAATGGATTTATCCGTAATAACAGAAATAGCGCGTTATTTCGAAGAAGAAATAGGATACGAAATACCTAGCAGAACTCCTTTTGTTGGACGTAATTTTAATGTTACACGCGCAGGGATTCACGCTGACGGTTTGTTAAAGGACGAAGAAATATATAACATTTTCAACACCGCTAAAATATTAAACCGCCCCGCTTCCGTGGCTGTCGATTCCCATAGCGGTTCTGCCGGAATAGCGCATTGGTTAAACGGATATTTCAGACTTAGGGGAGAAGAAGTCATTGATAAGCGCTCAGAACTTGTCGCTAAAATAAAGGATGCCGTCGATTTGGAATACGCGGAAGGCCGCAATACAGTAATGGGTGATGAAGAGCTTGAAGCGATGGTTCGTGCCGCAGATTTTACGGAATACGAAAGACTTATACACATACATGTGAAATCTCAGGTAAAATAAATATAATTAAATGGTAAAATAAGCCGCAGATTTGATTGATTTGCAGCTTATTTTGTTATTTATGCAATAATCAAAATTTTTATTTGATTATTATTAATTTACCTAAAGTATTTTTTGTACGACAATTTATTATTGACATAAATTGCTGCGGAGTGTACTATTGTTACAGAGGTGTTTTATTTGAAAAATTGTTTTTTATTAATTAAAATAGTATTTTTTATTTCGCTTTTCTTTTTATTTATATCTTTAAGTTCTTGCGGAAGCGATAACCCAAAATCAGAAGAAGAAGAAGAACCGGAAGACAAGAACACTGTTATATCTGAAATAAAAAATTTAATTGAATCTGTAAATTATGATTATATTAGATATTATTCAACCGATTTTTCGCATAAATTTATAAAAATAAAAAATGAATATGAAAAAACAATCCCACAACTCGAATATGAAGCGCTTTTGGAATACAAAAATAAAACGCAGGAAGCAGTTGATGCTTTAAAATTAAAATATAACGATATTCCTCAGCTTTTTATAAATGACGGCGAATCTTTATTCTCCCGGGAATATACTTCGGTTACTGCGGCTTTATTTGACCCTTCTGATAAATCCGGTATTATTTACGATAAATCCGCTCAAATAAAAATACGCGGAAATTCTACTTCCGCAACAGAGAAGCTTTCGTTTACATTAAAGTTTTCATCAAGTAAATCAGTACTTGATATGCCTGAGGATAATAAATGGGTTCTTCTCGCAAATCCTTTTGACAAAACAATGATGAGAACAGCCATCGCTTATACTTTTTCGTCTTATTTGAATTTGCCTTGCAGTCCTCAATTCCGGTATGCGGAACTTTGGATTAATAATATTTACCGCGGAAATTATTTGATAGTGGAAGCAGCGGACTCGGTTTTTAAACATGCGACACAAGAATATAAAACAAACAGATATTTACTTGAAAAAAATATTATTCGGGAAGAAGCAGGTGTAAAATACGTAACAAGTGAAGGTTTAGGTTTAAGATTTGAAATAAACGAGCCGAAAAATTTAGGAAATGAACAGCTTGATTATTTGCAAAAAATATTAAACGAAGCACAGGCAGCTATTCTCAGTTATAATATGGATATTTATAAAAAACATATTGATATTAATTCTTTCGTTGATTATTGTATTTTATATGAACTTATAAAAGATATAGATTTCGGCGAATATTCAACAAGATATTTTGTGATGAACGGAAAAATATACTGCGGCCCGGCTTGGGATCTCGATCTTACTATGGGAAATGTTTCGTCTGATATCGATGAAATAAAATATAAGACATATTTAAATCTAAATTCGGGAGACGGGAGCGGTGAAAGTGCAAGTGGACTTTGGACAGAAAGGGATTGGTTTACTTTTTTGCTCAAAGATGAAAATTTTAAAAGTCTTGTACATAAAAGATATACAGAGCTTTCCGATAAAATTGTTAATTTATACGAAGATAATATATTCGGCAAAAACATAATTGATATTTTATATGATAATTATAAATCATCTTTTTTACGCAACTATACAGAAACAAATTGGAAACTTGATATATTGTACGGTCCCTATGAATCAAGAGAAACTTTTGAAACTTATGAAGAATATTTGGAAAGTTTGCGTAATTGGTTAAAAAACCGCCATGAATGGCTGCTTGATAATATCGGAAAATAAAAATATATTACGTATATTCGGAGATTTGTTGACATTATCCTAATATTGTGGTACGATGATTTTATAAACTAACCACATATTAGGATTGTTTTATTATGGTGAATATAATTATTAATGAAAAGCCCGACACAGAAAAATTAATTAACCTTATGAGAAGAGATTCCGAATACGAAGTCGCGGGTGACAGCGATGCGGAAAAGTTTAGAATATAGATTAATGAAAATAAAAGCAATTTATATTAAACAAAAAAATATAATATATTTTATACAAAATAATTCGCATTTTAAAAAATCAAAAATCTAAACATAATTTTTTTGATAATTGAAATATAAGCATTTTCAAAAATTCAAATTTATTTTTATATTGACATATTATTTATATAACTATATAATTGTTCCAAGAGGTGAATATTTTGAAAAAGCATTTTACGATACCCGGATTTTTAACAATAATATTTGTATGTATAATATTATATTCATGCGGAAATAACTACAACGAAAATATTATTGATACAAACGATAATATAATTATACCAGAAGAAAACGAAAAAATTTTTATCGATATAGAAAATTTATTGAATTCAGTCGATGAAGATTATATCAGATATTATTCATCGGAATCATTAGAAAAGTTTTTAAAAATGAAAAATGAATTTAATTCATATTCAAAAAATGCGTATTACAGCGTTTTAGAAGGATATAAAGAAAAAGTAGAAAAGTCAATTGAGGAATTAAAATATCGTTATAATGATATTCCGCAAATTTTTATAAATGATGTGAGTGAACTTCCTTTAACAACAGAATATACTTCTGTAACAGT
>JAVBPA010000111.1:0-10447 GCA_031549925.1 Eubacteriales bacterium | reverse complement strand
GAATTCAATTGCATTACAGGTATAGGCTGTATATTTTTAGAATGTACGATGACGGACGGAACATGCCGTGTATTATGCCGCGCTGATATGTCTTATTCACGGCTCTTCGCGGCTGTATCAAAGCGTATTAACAGATATTGCCGTGACGAAGGGAAAGTTCCCTTCGATTACAGTTATGAAGAAGAAATCGATATATACTGTCCTAAATGCGGAAGGCTGTATCAGGCAGGGTCAAAAATATGTTCAAATTGCGTAGATAAAAAATCGTATTTAAAACGTCTTTGGGCGATAGCTTATCCCCACAGATTTTATATATATGTTTCTATTGTAATGTATTTCTTAATATCGGCGGTTGCGCTGATAACACCTTATTTTAACCGAATAATGGTTGACGATTTTATAAAAGCGGAAACAATGCCAAAATGGCAGCAGTTTGTTCTTATCATATTTATTATATTTTTATTGAATATTGTTATAAACATAATGTCAGTAGTACGCGGATTGACGCTGATACAAGCATCGTCAAAAGTCGTAGTCAAACTGCGTGAGCTTATTTTCAATAAAATACAAATGCTCTCTCTTTCCCGCATATCAAAACGTACATCCGGAGAATTAATGAACCGCGTAACGGATGACACTTCCATGATAAACAATTTTTTAGTTCATGAAATCGGAGCTATTATAGAACAAATAATTGTTTTCGTAGTTGTGGGTACATTTTTGTTTATATATGACTGGAAGCTTGCTTTGCTTATATTGCTTCCGATTCCCTTTGTTGTTGTTTTCAACCGTGCGTTTTTTAATTTTATGCGTATGCACTGGCACAAACAATGGAAAACACACGAGAAAGCAAGCAGCATACTTCATGATATATTTTCCGGTATCCGGGTTGTTAAAGCGTTCGGAATGGAGCACCGCGAATACGAGCGTTTTGATGAGGCTATAAAAGAACAGCGGGATGTACAGTTTTTCAATGAAAAATTTTATGCCGTAGTATCGCCTATCATAAATTTTGTTATGGGTATAGGAGAATTTTTCCTGCTGTATTATGCCGGAAATAAAATATTAAATCTTGAAATGTCGCTTGGCTATATGCAGCAGATTACCGCTTATATAGGGATGATATACGGTCCGATGAGGTGGGTTTCGAATTTACCGAGACTGCTTGTCAGACTGACTACTTCCGTTGTAAAAATATTTGATATTATCGACGAAAAAATTGACGTCGCCGATAAAACAAATGCGGTTGATCTTGAAATTGAAGGTTATATTGATATCGACAATATTTCATTCGGTTATGATGAAGCGGTAGATGTACTTCGGAATGTCAGCTTAAAAATTAATCCCGGTGAAATGATAGGCATAGTCGGTAAATCAGGAGTCGGAAAATCTACTCTTATAAACCTGATAATGCGTATGTACGATGTGGACGAAGGTGTAATAAAAATTGACGGTGTCGATATAAAAGACATATCGCAGGAAAGTCTCCGTTCACAAATCGGAGTAGTGCTTCAGGAAACATTTTTATTTTCGGGAACAATATATGATAATATCGCATATGCGAAAGCAAACGCTACCCATGACGAGGTTATAACAGCTTCAAAAATAGCGGGTGCCCATCAATTTATAATGAGATTGCCTGATGCGTACAATACTAAAGTCGGAGAAAAGGGTTATACTTTATCCGGAGGAGAACGGCAGAGGGTTTCGATAGCGAGAGCGCTCCTTCATAATCCGAGAATACTAATACTTGATGAAGCCACGGCTTCGCTTGATACCGAAACTGAAAAACAAATTCAGGATTCGCTTCAAAAATTGATAAAAGACAGAACAACTCTGGCAATAGCACATCGGCTTTCGACGCTGCGGAACGCTACCCGTCTTGTAGTTCTCGATAAAGGCAAAGTAGTTGAAGTGGGAACTCACGAAGAACTAATGAAACAGCACGGTATATATTTTGGCCTTGTTATGGCTCAGAGGCAGATGTCAAAAATTGTATCAACAAAGAACGCGCAATAAATATGCGAGGTTATATAAGAAGTCAAAATGAATTCAAAAACGCCTGATGAATCAACGGTACTTGAAACTGCGCGTCTTGCCGCTTGTCTCATACTTGAAAACGGCGGCGAGACTTTTCGCGCGGAAGAAACAGCCGTAAAAATATGCGTGGCTGGAAATTATATTGACAGCGAAATTATTGCTTTGACTACCGGCATTTTTATAACACTTGTAAAAAACGGAACTCCATGTATAACTCAGGTAAAACGAATAAAAAAAAGATCGGTTGACCTGCGTGTGCTTGATGAAGTAAATTCGATATCAAGGAATTTAAACAGCGGTAAGATAGATTTTTGTGAAGCACTCGATAAATTAAATTTTATAAAAAACAGAAAACACCGAAAATTCCATATGCTGCGGTATTGTATATACTCTGCTTTTGCGTGTTCCTTGTTTTCTCTTGTGTACGGAGGAGGTTTTGCCGATTGCGCGGTTGCTTTCGCCTGCGGAATTATTCTTCAGCTTTTATCTTCTTCTTTTTCAAAAATAAATATATATCCTTTCGCAACGGCTTTTTTCGGAAGCGCGCTGGTTGCGCTGATAGCAGTAACGGTTCATTATTTTAATTATGTCGATACTATTGATAAAATATTCATCGGGGCGATAATCCCGCTCCTGCCCGGTCTTGCGATGACAAATGCTATACGTGATACGATAATGGGTGATTTGATTTCCGGTGCCGCCCGTTTTACCGAGGCTTTGCTTACCGCGGTGGGAATTGCCGCAGGAGCTGGAATTGTGTTCAGTTTATACATGCATTTAGGCGGTGTTTTATGAATGTTTATATAATTGAATTAATAAAAATATTTTTTATATGTATTGCGGCTACGGTATTTTATTCATTGCTTATGAAAACTCCCCTGAAAGCTGTATTAATATCCGCATTTATCGGAAGCTTTGGATACATTATAAACCTTATAATGCAAAAAAATAATTATAATATGATCTTGTCTTATTTTACAGGTACTTTGTTTAGTGCGTTCGCAGGGGAAATTTTGGCGAGAATTTTTAAAAAACCATCTACTATTTTTATTATTCCGGCTATAATCCCGCTTGTTCCGGGATACAGCCTATATCAAACAATGCTTTTGCTGGTACAAAACGATATGGACGGTTTTATCAGAACAGGAGCGCAGACGTTCTTTTTGGCGGGTTCTATGGCTGTTTCGATAGCACTTATAAATTTTATCGCGAGACGGATATTTCCGCGTAAAACTTGAATCAGATTATGGAGTTTATTTTTAATGGCAGCTTGGATTACCCATTTCAGAATCGCGGATATTTTATTAAAACAAAATAAAATATCCGATGATGTTTCTTTTATAATAGGGAATATCGCACCTGACAGCGGCACTTTAGGCAGCGACAAAAAATATGATCCTCCGAGAAAAATTCTACATTGGACAAGCGACGACGGTAAAAAGATTTTTTATAATGATTTTAAAAATAAATATCTTAATAATTATTTTGATGATAACAGATATTTTTTTTGCTTCGGATATTTATGTCATTTAATAACTGACGATTTGTGGGCGGAAATGGTATATATTCCGAAAAAAAATGAATATAAAAAGTATATCGGGGATAACAACGAATTAATCGCAAAAATAAAAGTTGATATGTTTCGGGCTGATTTTAAGTATTTATATAAAAATAAATCGGTTTCATATGAAAAATTTAAAAATATTAAATCATACGGTTATCAATTTTTAGATTATATTCCGGCGGAAAAATTAAATATAAAAATAGAAGAAATAAGAAATTTTTATAACGGGATTTTTGATGAGGACAAATATGGATTTACCGTTGTAAAGGAACAAATGGTTCATGATTTTGTTTTTTATGCGGCAGATTTTATACAAAATTATATATCGGAAAATAAAATATTAAAAAGGAATCCGTAGTATGATTCCTTTTTTGTTTATTTGTAATAAAAACTTAAAATATAATATTGTTGACAGTGTTATTTTAATATGTTATATTGATTTATGATATTATTAATTGATAACTTGGGGAGATAAATTATGTATTTATATATGTTTGGAATGGACGGGGAAAATATCGAAAATTTCGCGTCTGAAATGCGGGAAAAGGGTATCAAAGGAGTAGTTGCCGGTTCATTTTCGGAAAAACAAATTGAAGTTTTGGCAAAACATAATTTAGATTTATATACATGTTTCGGTTCATTTGCTAAAGGGAATTTTGATGATAGTCATTTAGCCGTTGATTTTAACGGTAATAAAAAATTGTGGTTTGGTTCAGGTTGTCCGAGCGACAGAGATATTTGGGATTTACATATAAATGAAATACTAGAAACTAGCCGCAAAAACGGTATCAAAGGAATTTTTTCTGACGGTGCCCGTTATGCGTCATTTGCTTCTCCCGAAGGAAGAAATTCTTTTTATACATGTTTTTGTCAGAAATGTATAAAAAGAGCCGAAAATTTCGGAATTGATCTTGAAGCTGCAAGAGATTTATATAAAAAAGGTGATTTTCATTCCGGTTTAAAAATTATGAAAATTTTCCGTCAGACTGCGATGAATGAATATTTTAAATATTTGTATGACTCCATAAAAAAAGATAATGAGGAATACATCGTAGGAGCATTTATATTCGCTTCATCCCTTGCAGGATTTGTAGGGCAGGGAAGCGTTTGTGATGTCGATATATTAGCCCCGATGTTATACCGCAGATATCCGTATGAACAGGGACCGGCTTGTTTAAACCATGAATGGTCAGCAGCTTGCGAAATGCTTGATATTTGGCCGGAAAACAGCAGTACTAAAGCTGTAAACTCTGCGGAGCTTTTAAAAATCGGGTTTGAACCTGATCAGATTTATCGGGAAACAGCCGCGGTAAAAAGCAATAAATATAAATTAATGCCTATTATACAAATCGAGGACGAACGTCTCGGCGAGTCTGTCGCAGCGGCAGAACGCGCCGGAGCAGACGGCTGCGGATTCTTTATGTATAATAAAGAGCATATGGATAAATATTATAAATTATAAATATCAGAATTAATATAAATTATCATAGAAAGCGGTTTTATTAATGCAAATCACACGTGAAATCGATTATTCACTGCGTATAATGCATATTTTAGCGGAAAGCGAAACGAAAAAAAATGCGTCATATATATCAGACAATATATATGTTCCTCTCAGATTTACATTGAAAATATTAAACAAATTGAACACGGCAGGTCTTGTAAAATCGTATAAAGGTATGGACGGTGGTTATGCTTTGGCAAAAGCATCAGCGGATATCACGCTGCTTGATATTGTAGAAGCTGTTGACGGTCCGATTGTTATAAATACCTGTTTAAATGAAAACTGTGAATGTACAAGAGCTGATATGAGCATAGGATCTTGTTTTTATTATCATGTTTTTGATGATATAAACGCGTGTATAGCGGCGAAATTAAAAGCTATTACTTTGGATATGGCTGTCGAAAAATAAAAGAATTATTTTAAAAGTTTTGCGGAGCTTTTTCAAAAGCGACCGTAATTCTGTTCCTACTTAAATTTACCTGTACTTTGATTATTATATTTTGGATGTTTTTTATTGCTTTTGGATTTTTTTGTTTTTTCACGAATTAAATTATTATCACTTGTTACGAGGCAATCCGGTCCGTTTCCTATCAAATCTTCCCTTCCGGCAGAACGCAGGGCATCACGTATCTGATTATGATTTTCCCGTTTATAATACTGCAGCAATATACGCTGGAGTTGTTTCGCGCGGTAATCTGTTTCGACATATACCTTTTCACCTGTCAGCGGATTTATTCCGGTGTAGTACATTACCGTTGAAACTGTTCCCGGAGTGGGATAAAAATCCTGTACCTGCTCAGGACGGCAACCGCTTTCTTTCAAATAACAAGCGAGATCGATTGCGTTAGATAATTTGCTTCCCGGATGGCTTGACATTAAATACGGAACTAAATATTGTTCCAGATTATATTTTTTATTAAATTCATCAAAGCGTTTTTTAAATCTGTTATAAACCGATATTTCCGGTTTTCCCATAAGCGAAAGCACTTCATCGCAGCAATGCTCGGGAGCGACTTTCAGTTGTCCGCTCGTATGCTCTGAAACTAATTTTTCAAAAAAAACACCGCTTTTATCACACATCATATAATCATACCTAATTCCGGAACGTATAAAAACCTTCTTGATTTTAGGTATTTTTTGTACTTCCTCAAGCAATTTTACGTATTCGCTGTGATCGGTATTCAAATGCGGACAGGGTTTTGGAACTAAGCATTTTCTCTCCCTGCACATACCTAATTCCGCTTGTCGGCTGCATGAGGGATGACGCATATTGGCAGTCGGTCCGCCGATATCATGGATATATCCTTTAAAAGAAGGCATGTCCGCAATTATTTTGGCTTCAGAAACAACCGATTCAATACTGCGTGATCTTACTTCGCGTCCTCCGTGGAAAGTCAAAGCGCAAAAGTTACAGCCTCCGAAACAACCTCTGTTATGGGTTATCGAGAATCTAACTTCTTCTATCGCCGGAACACCTCCGGATTTTTCATATGACGGATGATAGGTTCTCATGTAAGGAAGGGAATAAACATAATCAAGTTCTTCTCGTTCCAGCGGAATCGCGGGAGGTGTTTGAACCAACATTCTATCCCCGTAATATTCGATTACCGTATTGCCGCGTACGGAATCCATTTCGTTGTATTGCATACAAAACGCTTTTGCGTAAGCTTTTTTATCATTTTTAATTATATCATAGTCATAGGTTTCAACGAAATTTTCTTTTATATTTGATTTATCAGATATAGGAGCCGTATATACGATCCCCCTGACTCCGCGGATTTTTTTTACGGGTACTCCGCGTTCAAGCAATTGAGCTATTTTTAAAATAGATTTTTCACCCATCCCATATGATAAAATATCAGCCCGGGAATCTATTAAAATGCTTCTCCTCACTTTTTCATCCCAATAATCATAATGTGCGAATCTTCTAAGCGAAGCTTCAAGTCCTCCGATTATAATCGGAATATCCCCGTAACATTCACGTATTCGATTGCAATAAACTATAACGGCACGGTCGGGTCGTGCGCCGATTTTCCCTCCGGGAGTATAATAATCGTAGCTTCTTTTTTTCTTTGATACGGTATAATGAGCCACCATTGAATCCAAATTTCCGGATGTTACGAGAAAACCGAGCTTGGGTCTTCCGTATTCTCGGAAAGCATCGCAGGATTTGTAATCAGGCTGAGCCAGTATTGCCACATTAAAACCGAAGCTCTCTAAATATCTTGATATTATGGCGACACCGAAACTTGGGTGATCCACATATGAATCTCCGGTTACGAAAACAAAATCCGGTTTATCCCAGCCGTATTCATCCATTTCTTTTTTATTAACAGGTAAAAATTTATTATCCATTTGTTTATGTTATTTGTTTTAGTATTTGCAATAAAAAACTTTAAAATATTCCGTTTGATAAAAGCAAATAAAACCTATCCTATGCTGAACATCCAAGTTTTTATTTAACTCCATTGGTTTATTTTAAAGTTATTATGCAGTATTTATATTATTTCGAGACTTCTACCATTTCAAACGATTCCAATATGTCTCCGATTTTTATATCGTTGAATTTTTCAAGACCTATACCGCATTCATATCCGGCGGCGACTTCGCGTACATCATCTTTGAAACGGCGCAGTGATGATATTTTATCTTCAAAAATAACAATGCTGTCACGCAATACCCTGATTTGCGAAGAACGTGTAACCTTTCCGTCCTGCACATACGAACCGGCGATTGTTCCGACATTCGGCACATGGATGGTTTGGCGTACTTCGATATGACCTAGAATCACTTCTTTGAAGGTTGGAGCAAGCATTCCGCGAAGAGCGGCTTCGATTTCTTCTATACATTCGTATATTATCCGATAGGTACGTACGTCAACACCATTGCGTTCCGCGGAATCAATTGCGCTTTTATCCGGACGGACGTTAAAACCTACTATGATTGCGTTGGAAGCGGAAGCAAACATAACGTCGCCTTCGTTTATACCGCCTATACCTGTGTGTATAATTTTTACGTGTACTTCCTCGTTTGAAAGTTTTTCAAGGGAAGCTTTTACGGCTTCGGCTGACCCGGCAACATCGGCTTTTACGATGATTTTTAATTCTTTGATTCCTTCGGTTATTGCCGCGAACAAATCTTCCAGATTAACTTTTGAATTTTGTTTGAATTCTTCTTCGCGTGCCGTGGATTTGCGCTGATCCGCAAGTTCTCTTGCCATACGTTCATCTTCTACCGCGTTAAATTCATCTCCAGCGGAAGGAACTTCGTCAAGGCCGAATATTTCGACAGGAGTTGAAGGTCCGGCGGTCTTTATTACTTCGCCTTTATCGTTCATCATTGCGCGTATGCGTCCTACCGATGTACCCGCAATAACAACATCACCGTTGTTTAATGTACCGTTTTGTATCAAGATGGTAGAAACGGGACCTCTTCCTTTATCGAGTTTCGCTTCGATAACAATACCTTTGGCGCGTCTTTGAGGATTCGCACGGTATTCTTTCATTTCCGCGACAAGCAGAATAGTATCAAGCAGCTCATCAATACCGGTTCCTGTAATAGCTGAAACGGGAACACATATGATATCTCCGCCCCATTCTTCAGGCACTAATTCATATTTCGTCAGTTCCTGTTTGATTCTGTCAGGATCTGCCGTCGGTTTATCCATTTTGTTTATAGCTACAATTATATCAAGTTCGGCTTCTTTGGCGTGATTTATGGCTTCTATCGTTTGA
Organism: Eubacteriales bacterium; assembly: GCA_031549925.1. Lineage (GTDB taxonomy): Bacteria > Bacillota > Clostridia > Oscillospirales > CAG-272 > JAVBPA01. The sequence continues at coordinate 1,605 of JAVBPA010000111.1, read as the reverse complement.
GGCATTATTCCGTCGTCGGCAGCAACTACGATGATAGCGATATCGGTGGCTTTTGCTCCGCGCGCGCGCATTGCGGTAAAAGCTTCGTGACCCGGGGTATCAAGGAAAGTGATTTTTTTATTGTTATATGAAACGCTGTAAGCGCCTATATGCTGTGTAATTCCTCCGGCTTCATTCTGCGTTACATGAGCGTGCCGTACTGTATCAAGCAGAGAAGTTTTACCGTGGTCAACGTGTCCCATAACGACTACTACCGGCGGACGTTCTTCTATGTTTGTGTCAATATCTTCTATTTCGTTGAATAATTTTTCTTCAATTGTAACAACCACTTCCCGAGTGATAGCCGCTCCGAATTCATCCGCTATATAATATGCGGTATCATAATCAAGCGTTTGATTTACAGTCGCCATAATACCGTTTTTAATAAGTTTTTTCAAAACTTCCGAAACAGTAATTTTTAAACGGACAGCTAGTTCACCGACTGTGATATTGTCGGGTATTTGTATTTGGAGCTGAGCTTTGCGTGCTTTTTCAAGCTCTTGCTTTTTGAGCTTTTCCATCGCAAGACGTTCGATATCGCTTGTTTTGTTTTTCGCTCCGATATCACGTCCCGCAACTCTCATATCGCGTCCGCGTGATGAAGTTTCACCGCGTCCCTTTGAATTGTCGCGTCCTTTGGGTGATGAATCCCGGGTATTCTGTTTCTTTAGTTTTTGTTTTTCACCCGTTAAATCTTTCATTGTTTCGGGAACTAAGGTTTCGCTCTTTTCGTCATAACGCGAAAGATCGGCTGAGGAGGACCTTGTATCCACTACTCGTCCTTTGGTTGCGCGTTCTTCTGCGGATATAATAATGGAAGCTTCAGGAGTTGCGGAAGCACCGGGGACGAATACCGGGGCAACCGGTTTATCCGTACGCGGATTTTTGGGTTGTTGTTTGGCTTGGGTTTGTGTTTGCGGCTGAGCCTGAGGGCGTGCAAATTGCTGCAAGCGTGCGGATTGATTTTTGCGTTGTTGTTCCTGCTGCTGAAGCGTCAATTGAGATTTTTGTGATTGTTGATTTGATTGCTGCTGGGATTTTTGTTCTGTTGAAACAGCTGCGGGTACTGTATTTTGACTCTGTTGAGTTTGGTTTTTCTGATACTGTTGGTTTTGGTTTTGATAATTTTGAGGTCTTTGTTGTTCTTGGTTTTGTTGTCCCTGAGGCCTGTTTTGCTGACCTTGGTTTTGATTTTGATATTGAGGTCTGTTCTGCTGACCCTGAGTTTGTTGTCCCTGAGGCCTGTTTTGCTGACCTTGGTTTTGATTTTGATTATATTGGGGTCTGTTCTGCTGACCCTGAGTTTGTTGTCCCTGAGATCTGCTTTGCTGACCTTGGTTTTGATTCTGATTATATTGGGGTCTGTTCTGCTGTCCTTGATTTTGCTGACCTTGAGGTCTGTTCTGCTGACCTTGGTTCTGATTCTGATTATACTGGGGTCTGTTCTGCTGCCCTTGATTCTGCTGACCCTGAGGTCTGTTTTGCTGACCTTGGTTTTGATTCTGATTATATTGAGGTCTGTTCTGCTGACCTTGGTTCTGATTCTGATTATATTGAGGTCTGTTC
>JAVBPA010000104.1:0-9398 GCA_031549925.1 Eubacteriales bacterium | reverse complement strand
ACCGGAAGTATTATATCGGGAATTATAAAATTTGTATTAAGCAGTTCATTTACGGTTTTTATCAGCAGGATTGTATATTTATAATAAAATAATACACCTATATTTAAAATTAATGCTGAAATAAAAAAAAGTTTTGAAATTATCAGCTTGTTTCGGTGTTTATATTTTTCTATAAATATTCCTAAAAAATAATTTATTAAAACAAAAACAAACAGCAGTAGTGCGTATATCGGTCCGCTGCAAAAATAAAAAAACAAGGAAAATATTAGGAGAATTATATTTTTATAATTAATATTTTTATTTATGAAATATAGAATAAATAAAAAAGGAAGAAATATATATAAAAATATCAAACTGGAAAACAACATACTTTTTATTCCTTATTTTAATTTATTTTACTGGTATTTGTTTAATTTATGTGTTGTTTATGTTTTTTTACAACTGTAATTTTATTATATCATAAGGATTTTTAGCAATTATTGTTTTTTTATAAGACAAAATATTAATAAATTAATAAATTAATATAAAACTTTGATTTCAATTTAATTATTATACAGTTATTCTATAATACGGAAAGGTTAATCTATAATTATGAAAAATTTTAAAATCGGACTGCTTCCGCTTTATATCAAGTTATACGACGATTCTTCGCCGAATATGCGGGAAAAAATTGATGCTTTTCACGAAAAGGTATCCGAACATTTTAAAAAAAGAAAAATTGATGTAATAAATGTTCCTGTTTGCCGGATAAAAAGCGAATTTGAAGAAGCTATAAAAACTTTTGAGGACGAAAACGCCGATGCTATCGTTACATTGCACCTAGCTTATTCTCCCTCCCTTGAATCTTCGGACGCCCTGGCTTCTTCTAAGCTGCCGATAATTGTTTTAGATACTACTCCCGATTATATCTACAACAGCGAAACACAAACCTCCGCTTTATCCTACAATCACGGCATACACGGCGTTCAGGATATGTGCAATCTTTTGATACGCAACGGTAAACCTTTTGCCATATTTGCGGGTCATATTGAAAATTCCAATGTAATGCAGCGTTTAGAACGCGCTCTTTATGCAGCAAAGCTGGCTAGAAATATGCAAAATGCCCGCGTCGGAATCGTCGGCGGACAATTTGAGGGTATGGGTGACTTTGGTATTCCTTTTGATGTGCTTAAAAATACTATAGGATTCGATGTTATAAGCTATGACACGGAATCCAAAACCGATGTAGCCGAAGAAGAAATAATCGAAGAATATGAGGATGATATACAAAATTATATCAATACCGGAGTTACCTACGATTTATATAAAAAATCCGCTTCTGTGGGTATGGCTATCCGCAAATGGATTAACGATAATAATCTTACCGCTTTTTCAATGAATTTTTTGAATACCTCCGTTTCCTGTGAAGGTTTTTCCTGTATGCCGTTTATCGAAGCTTCTAAAGCTATGGCTAGAAATATCGGTTATGCCGGTGAGGGCGATGTTATGACTGCCGCTCTTGTCGGTTCATTGATGTCTGTTTTTAAATCCGTTTCTTTTTGTGAAATGTTTTGCCCGGACTGGGAGGGCGAAACCGTATTTTTAAATCATATGGGCGAATTTAATTTAAATTGCTCTTCCGGTGAGCTAAAGCTCCAGCCGATGTCTTTCCAATACACCGATGCAGGTGATACCGCTTTTATCTCCGGTTCTTTTATGAGCGGAAAGGCTGTATTTGTTTGCCTCGCTCCTCTTATCTGTAATTCGGAAAACAGTAATAATAAAAAATACAGACTGATTGCCGCGAAAGGTAAAATGCTTGACTCTTATCCTAAAAACGGTTCGGAACAAAGCGATCGTATTAACGGCTGGTTCAAACCTGAGGTGAAATTGCATAAATTTCTGGAAAAATATAGCAAATACGGCGGAATACATCACGCTGCTATGGTCTGGGACGGAGATATGAAAATATTAAAATATTTCGCAGAATTTATGAACTGGGATTTTATTTCTTTAGATAAATAATAACGGGGGAACGGGGAGACGGGGAAACGGTCGCTTTTGAAAAAAGCTCCGCAAAACTTTTGTGAAATAAACTTTTTTACAAGCTTTTTTGCCAGGCTTTTTCGTAAAAAAGCCGCGTACCTCGTAGTTCCTAAAATGAAAATAATTGAAAAGGATGTTATATATATGAATAAATATCTTCTTGGAATCGACAATGGAGGTACCTCCACAAAAGCTGCCATTTTTTCTGTTGACGGCAAGGAAATCGCTGTTTCTTCCCTCCCGACTCCTCAAATTATACCCGAACAGGGCTGGGCTGAACGAGATATGGATGTTCTTTGGGAAACTACAGCCGCTGTTATCAGAAATGTTTTGAAAAAATCGGCTCTTGATGGCTCTGATATTGCTTGTATCGGCTGCACCGGTCATGGTAAAGGTTTATACGCTAAGAAAAAAGACGGCTCGAACGCTTACAACGCAATTGCTTCAACAGACAACCGCGCTATAGATATCGTTAACAGATGGAATGCCGACGGTACTATACAGAAAGCTTCCGAATTAAATTGCCAGCGTATTATTTCCTGCCAGCCTGTCGCTTTGCTCGCTTGGCTTAAAGAAAACATGAGAGATGTTTATGATGATATAGGCTTGATTTTTGAAGCTAAGGATTATATCCGTTTTATGCTGACAAATGAAGCTTACGCGGAAATGACTGATATAAGCGGTACCGGTCTTTTGAATTTGCATACGCGTTCCTATGATATGAAATTGCTTGAAATATTTGGTATTACCGAAATGTTTTCCTGTCTTCCTCCCCTTGTGAAATCAAGTGATATCTGCGGGCATGTTACAAAAAAAGCCGCTGACGAAACCGGTCTTATTGCCGGTATTCCTGTCTGCGGAGGTATGTTTGATATCGATGCCTGTGCCGTTTCTATGGATGTTACCGACGAAGAAAACATTTGCGTTATTACCGGTACCTGGTCTATAAATGAATTTTTATCTAAATCTGTTGTAAAGCCTGATTCTACTACTCTTAATTCTTTGTTTTGTATGCCGGAATATTACCTTATTGAAGAAAGCAGTCCCACATCTGCGGGTAATCTTGAATGGATTATTGAGCGTTTCTTGAAAAATAAATTTGACGAAAATGTTAATCTGTACGATATAGCTAATTCTATGGTTGAAAACACAAAGCCTGAGGACAGTTCTATTATCTTTTTGCCTTTCCTTTACGGTTCTTGTGTGCCGAATATCAGCGAAAGTATTTTATTCGGGCTTAACAGCTCTTATGGAACACCGGAAATTATCAGGGCTGTTTATGAGGGTGTCGTTTTTTGCCACAAATATCATGTTGATAAACTATTAAAGCACAGAAGTCCTCCCAAAGCTGTAAGATTATCCGGCGGAGCTGTAAAATCCGCTGTCTGGACTCAAATGTTCGCTGATATTTTACAGCTTCCGGTCGAAATTATTGAAGTCGGTGAACTGGGAACTCTCGGTTGCTGTATGGCTGCCGCTGTCGCTGTCGGTATCTATCCTGACTATAAATCCGCTGCTTCTTCTATGATTGGTAATATTAAAAAAATTTACCCTAACCCCGATAACAGTTCTATTTATTCTTCTAAATATTCCGCTTACCTAAACCTCCTCAACCGCTGAACACGAGGGGTACGGGGACGCGCGGCTTTTTTAAAAAAAAGCCTGGCAAAAAACTTTGTATTTTTACCGACTTTTTTTAGTGTAAAGTAATGATTGAGAATCGTTCCCAAGAAGTTTGTTAATATGTTTTGATATAACGCAGAACAACTGCCAAATCAACAACCCAAAGAAAAATCCCCCATATACAAAGGTTTTTGCCAGGCTTTTCGGAGAAAAGCCGCTTTTATTGCAAAAAGCCGCGTATCCTCGCGTCCCCGTTTCCCCGTTTCCCCGTATCCAATTCTGTTTTTACAAAAACATAATATTTTTTTATTATCTTTTTTTTAATATATTCTTTTTATATCTTTATATAGTAGAAAGATTTTTTTTCAAAAAACAAACATATAATAAATAATAAGCATCATAGAAAAAATCATCTGTAATTATTGTTTTTGTTAGGATGCCGGGGTACGGGGATACGGGGACGCGGTCGCTTTTGAAAAAGCTCCGCAAAACTTTTTTTACAAGGTTTTTTGCCAGGCTTTTTTTAAAAAAAGCCGCGCGTCCCCGTGTCCCCCGCGTCCCCGGCATAAACATGTCCGCTTTTGTCACAAATATGTCCTTGAATGTCACAAATATATATGTTATGATGTATAATAGATAATATTTTAATTATGAGTTGGAGAAAACAAAATGGAAAAAATAATTACAGTTGAAAATGCAATAGGCAAGGCAGATACTTTAGGCGGTGAATTGGTATCATACAAAAAGGACGGACGCGAATATATATGGGAAGGAGATGCTTCGCATTGGTCGGGACATGCTCCGGTGCTTTTCCCGTTTGTCAGCGCGTTAAAAAACAACAAAGTAAAATTCAACGGAATCGAATACGAGCTTAAAGGCAAGCATGGCTTTGCACGTAAAAGCGAATTTGAGTTAATAAAATCCGATGAATCCTCAGTTGTTTTCAAACTGTCATCCGATGAAAAAACTTTGGCTATGTATCCTTATAACTTTGATTTGTTTATTACACATACTATTTCTGAAAACGGATACAAAACAACATATAAGGTCGTAAACAAGGGCGATTGCGAATTGCCTTTCTGTATCGGCGGTCATCCCGGTTTTACAACTGACGGCTCTATTGAAGATTGGAAGCTGGTTTTTGAATGTGAAGAAAACAGCGCGCTTTATTACACCGATGCCGAAAGCTTGTTTTCATACGACTATATCTACGGCAAACGCCGCTTGGAAGGTAATACCTTCGATTTAAAATATGAGGATTTTGATCTTGACGCTTTGGTTGTTCCCGATATAAAATCAAGAAAAGTATGCCTTGTTAACAAAAAAACCGGACACGGAATAAAATTCGATTATAGCGGCTTCCAAACTCTTGTTTTATGGAGTCCGCCTAAAAAACAATCTCCCTTTGTTTGCCTTGAGCCTTGGAACGGTTTACCGGCATTTACCTCGGAATCAGGTAATTTTACAGATAAACCGTATTGTATTACAGTTAATGCGGGTGAATCCTATGAAGTCGGCTATGAAATAACTGTTATTTAAAATTTTTATATTTTTCTAAAAGCAGCTTTATTCCGTATTCGCGGTCGGAACCTTCCAGGCGTTTTATATAGTTTTCAAGCGCGCCGCGGCAGTGTTCCGGCCCTCCCTGACGCATAACCGTCCACATAGGATCGGTATCATAGATTGATTTGCTCATCATTTCATATTCCCAGTCAAGGATGATTTTAGCTCCCTTTTCGCATATTTCCGGATGTTCAGCCGCAATATTTTTCGTTTCATGCGGGTCATTTTTTATATTAAAAAGCATTTCTTCCGGGAATAAATGGAATCCTCCGTGCAAGGTGCGGATATATATATAATCTCCGAAACGCGCGCTTCTCTGGCAGACATGGGCGCATTGCGTCAGGATTACAGATTCCTGTGAACAATCCGCGCCCTCTGTTAATGTTTTTGCGTAACTTTTGCCGTCATAATTGTAATTTCCTCTGATTTTTGTGTTGAAAAGCTCGGTTATTGTCGGACAAAGATCAACGTTTGTATGGAAACCTTCGTCGGTTTGTCCTGAAACTCCGCCTTTCCACTTTATAATCATCGGGATTTTGCAGGTTGCGTTATCGGCTGTACCGTGTTCGGCGTAGATTCCTAGTTCTCCCATGTTTTCTCCGTGGTCAGATGTTATGATAAACGAAACATCGTCGTATATTCCGATTGAACGCAGTTTATCCAGTATCAAGCCTATATGATAATCAGTATATTTTATTCCGCAGTCGTAATTGTCAATGAATTTTTTAACATCCTCTTTTTCTGAAAGCGAACCGGGATGACGCGGAAAGTTCGGGTTTGCGTTGTCGTTCCACATGCTTATCTCACGCGCTCCGTGCGGTCCTACATGCAGGAGATGCTCGCTGAATATATCGTCGTTTATCCAGTCGTCAGGCAGTTCTTCGTTTTCAAAGGGATTGCCGAATTCCAGCGGCGCTCGGTAAGGCGTATGAGGATCCCAGTAATGTATATGTAGCGCCCAGTTATCATCTGATCCGCAGCGGTCAAGCCAGTTAAGTGCAAGCGGGGTTATGGAAGCGGCTTCCTCCATTCCGCGGCCTCCCATGTTGTACATTTCGGAAAATCCGGAATTAAACCACCATGCAGAATGACGCTCCGCGAACGTTGAAACAGATACGGTTTTTAGTCCGGCGCGTTTAAGCTGCGAAAAAAGACTGTTTTCACTGTAAAGATCGGTAAAACCTCTGGTTATTCCCTGCGGACGCAAATCAGCAGCCGTTCCTCCGTGTCCTACGACTCCTGTCCGGATTCCGAATTGTCCGGTGATAAGAGACGCTCTTGACGGCAAACACGGCGCGTTGGGACAGTAATAATTATTGAAAATTACACCTTCTTCTGCGATAGAATCTATGTTAGGTGTTGTATTTCGCTTGTATCCGTAGCAGCCCATATGATCCGGACGGAGTGTGTCAATATCGAAAAAAACTATTCTCATTTGTAAACACCTCAGAATTTTGTTTTATTATATGATTTTAATAAAATTGATTTTAGTATGATAATATTTCAGATGATATCATAGAAAATAATATTAGTCAACAACGTAGTTTTTGCGGTAATCTATAAAATTTCGCGGATAATTAAATTAATATGTTTCAAAAAAACGGGAGAGTTATATTGAAAAACAGCATAAAAATTTTATTGGTTTTATTTTTTGTTTTATTTGTTTTTGCTTCCTGTGAAAATGTTATCAAAACAAGTGAAGAAACTGATAGAATGAATGAAAATTCGGAAGATAACAATCAGACAACTTCAGTCGAAAAAGAAAAGGCAACAGAATCGGAAAAAGAAATTCAGACTCAAAGAGAAATTATTGATTCCGTTTTATATAAAGATGATTTTAACTTACTCATAGCAAATGAAAACAATTTTGAGGATGTCAAATCTGTCGGCGAAACAAACTGGGAAGCTTTCGGCGGCGGTCAGGCTATGATTTCCTCCGATGTTTCTCACAGCGGAACTAACAGCTTCCGCGTATTTTCGAGGGAAAACGAATGGACGACTCCCGCGTTTGATTTGTTTCCATGTATTTCGGAAAACGGCGCGGGATTTTATAAATTATCGCTTTATTACAAAATGGAGGGAAATATAAAAGACGGCGATGTTATCAACTTCGGTACTTGTATACGTTCAAACGGAGAAGCTGATAAAAACTCTTTTATAACGGATAACTCCGGTATTTTTTACGCTCGTCTTGATAATGCTTCATTTACCTATAAAAGCGGTGAATGGTATTTGCTTGAACGTATTATCTATATCGAGGAAGATGATATAACCGGAACGCACAGCTGGCTTTTTTGTTTTGACATGCTGACAGTCGGAGCGGAAGCTATTTATGTGGACGATTGTATATTAAAAAAAGAAGAGGTCGATATGAAAACAGAAACATACATACCTGAATCTGTTATGACTTGGGTTGCGAATGAAATTGTGCTTATCGCGCAGAACAGTTATTCCTCTCCGTTTTACGATGTTGAGGTTAACGCGGAATTTACATGCGGTGATAAAATTATAAATGTTCCCGCGTTTTGGGATGGCTCTGACATCTGGCGTGTACGTTTCGCTTTGCCTGAAGCCGGAGACTGGACTTATATTATTACAAGTAAAAGCTCCTCAGAAACAGTTTCCGTTGAGGACAGCGGACTTTCGGGCAGCGGTAAAATTAAATGTACTCTGTATGACGGATCACTTGATATATACAAGCACGGTTTTATAAAAACAGAACCGCAGAAGCGTTATTTTATGTACAATGACTGCACGCCCTTCTTTTATCTCGGTGATACGCACTGGAATATGCCGAATGAAGAATTTGATACGGCAGGTGAACACGCGGGGCAAACCGGAGCGCAATCTCATTTTAAGTATATTGTCGATACGCGTGTTTCACAAGGCTTTACTGTCTATCAATCCGAACCTATCGGCACTACTTACAATTTGGCTAACGGATTTTCGGAAGCTGATATAATCGGATTCCGCGAACTTGACAAAAAGTTTGCTTATATCGCAAATGCAGGTCTTGTCCATGCTAATGCGGAGCTTTTCTTCTCATCAGAATTGTACAACAACAATGCTTCGTACCCTGATGAATATCTGGAAAAGCTTACAAGATACTGGGTCGCAAGATACGGAGCTTATCCGGTTATGTGGACTTTGGCGCAGGAATGTGACGACGATTTCTACTTTGACAGAGGTGATCAAAAAATTTTTGACGCTCAAAACAATCCCTGGAAAAAAGTTTTGGCTTATATCTACAAATATGATCCTTACAATTCTCCTATGACTGCTCATATGGAATATGCTTCGATGGATAAAACCGGCGGTGTTAACGCTTCCCGCTCGGCTTTCGGGTCGCAAGAAGGTCATACCTGGTACGGAGTGCAGTGGTCTCCTAAGCTTGACGGACAGCTCGATTTCGCGCTCCCGCGTGATTTTATTCTGAACGGCGGAGGTAAGCCCGCTATCAACTACGAAGGAAGATATGATTACCTTTGGACTAAACACTTCGGAGCCAGAGTTCAAGGCTGGACGGCTTATTTGAATGGTATGATGGGGTACGGCTACGGTGCAATAGATATTTGGCTATACCTCAGCAGTTATAATACAGACGTTTCATCAAATGACGGAGTTGACAATATTTCCACATCTGACAAAGCTGTTATCTGGGGCGAAAGCGTTAACTTTGAAACCGCTTGGCAAATGGGTTATATGAAAAACTTCTTTCAAAAATACGAATGGTTCAACCTCTGCCCGCGTTTTGATGACAGTGATTGGATTAAACCTCTGGGCGGCACATGCTATTCCCTCGCAACTATTGATGATGAATTGTTTGTTTTGTATCTGTACAACCGCAATTCTTCGGGTGCTGTATTATACGGTCTTGATGTTGATTCTGATTATAAATTTTCATTCTTTAATCCCAGAACAGCCGAATTTTCGGATGAAAAAATTATACGCTCGGAAAACGGCTCTTATGAAATTTCACAAAAACCTGACAGAGATGATTGGGTCTGCCTACTCGAAAAAATACACTGACATGGGGACGGGGACGGGGACGCGGGGGCGCGCGGCTTTTTTGCAAAAAAGCCTGGCAAAAAACCTTTGATTGGGGGAATTTGTCTTTTATGGGTGTTCCAAACGGGTGTGTATTTGCGGTATGATTGCGGAGAGACGGAACGACAATAATCGGAACG
>JAVBPA010000100.1:0-3221 GCA_031549925.1 Eubacteriales bacterium | reverse complement strand
TCAAGTTCTCCGGAAAGCAATCTAAGCAGGGTTGTTTTTCCCCTGCCATTGCGTCCGATCAAACCTAACTTCCAATTTGTATCAAGAGAAAGAGTCACATTTTCAAAAATGTTAACCGCCGCTCCGTCGTATGCGAAAGTTAAATTATTAATCGATATTTTCATTTTACCTTTTTATTATTTTAAAAATACTTCCTTTACCGCTTCAAGATAACCGTAGCCGTATAGATCATCCGGTTCAAGATAAGAAGTTTCCGTCCATTCGTTCCAGCTGTTGAGTGTTATAAGCGGTGCGGGAAGATTGTGTGTGTCTATATACTCTTTTGCCATTTGCAATCCTTGTTTGAATGCCGCAGGATTATTTCCCTTTACGATCCCCGGACGGAATTCTTTAAAACGCGGATTGTTATCCCAGCCTATTGATATATGCGGAAAATATGGAACATCGTACTGTTCGTCAATACGCGCCCATTCTTTTTTCACATCAATTAATATTTCACTGTATTCTCTGTCTATATGTGCGAAATGAACAAATTGGTAATGACTGATACTGTCAAAGCCGAAAAATTTAACGGCGTCCCGGGTTGTTCCGGATTTTGTCGAATCCACTCCGCTTAAATTAACCGCTCTTTCGCTCCAAGCAGTAAGCTGTAAATGTAAACCCGGAAATCCCGCTTTTACCGTAAGTTTACGGAAATCTTCCAAAGCACGAGCCGTTTCGTCAAGTCCGCCGAGTCCGCGGATTAAATTATGAAGATCGTATATCATAAAAACCGGACAACCGTCTATTTTGTAATATTCGGGCTGTGAAAAATATTTTTCAATCACACGGTTCATTATTGTGTCAAAGTCACGGCGGTCGACTGCGCCGTCCCAAATAACATTTGACATATCGTGGCTTGTGCGTATATCCCAAAGGTTATTAACAGTATGGTTAGCCCACATTAGATAAAATTTCATTCTGTTTCGGTTTCCGGCGCGTAAAAATCCGTCGTTTAAGCAGTTTTCCAAAAACGGACGGCGATCATACCAATACCAGTCGTATATAAAAACATTAACTCCGTGGTCAGCCGCCGCAGCTATTTCCATTTCCATAATATAACGATCTGCTTCATTTACAAATCCCCAGAGAGGTTTCCTCGGCCAATCATGCCCGGGAAATTTCGATACGGAATTTTTAACAGATTGCCATTCACCAATTCCCTCCGGCCAAAACATCCTTGTTCTTGGTTCGTCACCGGTATAAGAAGGCCATATATAAGCCGCAACATCGTAATTTTTCATATATTTCTCCATTAATAAACCTTTTATTTTAAATTTATATATCAGTCTTTTTTTAATGCTTTTTCAATTATGCAAATATAAAACATATGGAAATCATCCGCTGGATAATATTCAGGTGCTAATCCGTTTATAATAAAATTATCTTTTTTTAAATAATCCGCATATGCTTTGCGTCCGATAAGAACGGTCGAAGCTTCTTCGAAATAAACAGCTTTCTCTTCTTTTATAGTGTGAAGTCCGGACAATGCGATTTTATCACATTCGCGTCCGCTTTTTGTTCCGCATAAATTCAAAGCACTGCGTTGGTCTCCCCCGAAAAAGCTGAGTGTTATGATATCTGATGATTCTGTAAATTCAAATGTATATCTTTGAGGGCGGACGACACAGGTAAAAGCCGGTTTATTCCAAATAAAACCAATACCGCCCCATGATGCGGTCATTGTATTAATTTCACCCGATGGTTTTTGAGCCGTTATAAGCATCCAGTCTTTTGCGATAGCAGAAAAATAATTTTCTTTTAAATCAAAAACAGAAATTTCGGAAAACACAGAAACCTCCTCCGGCAAAACGCCGCTTTTTATAATATTATGTTTATTTTTATAAAACCGATTATAGCATATATAACCTTTCGTGTCAAATCATTCTTTGTATGATTTTAATTACAGAAAAACGTTTAATACAATTTTAAAAATTTCGCAAGCCATTTTATTTTTTATAAACTTGATTTTTCAAAGATATATGTTTAATCTTGACACAACCTCTTATTACATGGTAAACTTTCAATAAATTCAATAAGATAATAAAAATAACGGAGAATCAATAAATGTCAAAAAAACACGCCGGAAGTATAATAAAAAAGAACGAGCTTTATACAGCCGAAATATACGATATGACAAACACAGGCGCGGGTGTAGCTCGGGTTTTTGACACGGTTGTGTTTGTTCAAGGAGCCGTTGACGGTGACATAGCCGAAATACGTATCATTAAAGTATCTTCCAGTTATTGCATTGCCAAAACCGAACGTATAATAAAACCCTCAAAACATAGAACGGAAAGCGGCTGCGCGGTTTCGAAACGTTGCGGAGCCTGCGCTTTCCGCTGCATAACATATGAACATGAGCTTGAAATAAAACAGAGGTATGTTAAATCTTCTTTTTTTAAACAGGGTATTGATATTACTGTTAATCCGGTTTTATCGGCTGGTCAAACTGATAAATGGAGAACAAAAGTTCAGCTTCCTTATTCGCCTTCGAACGGATTGGCGGGTTATTACGCGTATCATTCAAACACAATAATACCCTGTTTCGACTGCTTTCTTCACGCGGAAAATTTCAACGAAATTGCGAAGTTTTTATGTTCTCTGTTATTTGAAATGAATATAAAAGACGTCCGCCATTTATATCTGCGTAAGGGAGACAATACATTAACCGTTTGTATAGTGACAAAAAATGAAAACGGACCCTGGGAGATAATCGCTGATAAAATAAAAAATAAATTCCTTAATATAACCGGAATCATGTTGAATATCAATAAAACAGAGGGAAATGTTATATTGAGCGACAAGTATATCCCATTATGGGGAAACGAAAACACAGATGCGAATTTATGCGGAATGAAACTTATAATTAATCCGGGAGCGTTTTACCAAATCAATCGTCCTGCCGCAGAAATTGCTTATGAAAAGTTATATGAATTATCGGATGTCCGGAATGGGGATCGGATATTAGATCTGTTTTGCGGTATTGGGACGATTGGATTATTTTTTTCTAAAAAAAGTGCTGACATTCATTTAATCGGAGTTGATACGACAGAATCTGCTATTTTGAACGCCAAACAAAACGCTCAATTAAATAATATACCGAACACTGAATTTTTATGCCGTGAAGCTGAAAAATTAAATATTCCGGATTTTTCTGCCGATATTATCATAGTTGATCC
>JAVBPA010000057.1:0-5865 GCA_031549925.1 Eubacteriales bacterium | reverse complement strand
TTATTGACGATGAGCAGGTAAAATGTTTATAAAATCAAATTCCAAAAAATCATCTAAAATTTTTACTATATTAGCGTTTATAGGATTGTTGTTTATTCTAACGGGAACTGTAACAGCATACATTGCAAATGAAGAAGGACTTGCAAGCCGCCTCGGAGGCTTCGGAGCAGGAATGGGATGTTCATTAATATTTGTAAGTACAATAAGTTTGATTATCAATGGGAGAAAATCAGAACAACAGCTAAAAAAGGAGCAAAATCAAATAGATGAAAGATTTATCAGAATACGCGAAAAAGCTTCGTTTGGTTCTTTTTTCGTTTCGATTTTTAGTATGCTTGTAGCGATAATAACATTTTTATGTCTTAACAACATGCCGGCTTGTTTTATAACGATTGTTCTTCTTTTCATTCATATTATATCCTACAGTTTATTTATTTTCAGATATAACAAAATTCTCTAGTATATTTAATCGGACCGGACTGAAACCGTTATATTCGCATCCATAATCGAAATTTGTAATACAAGTTTTTTGTTACTTTTTTTCAAAAAAAGTAATCGTATTCCCGCACTCCGAATCCCGGAATATATTTTTGAATATTTCTTGATAATAATTATAGTAATTTTACCTTTTTTATGATATAATATTAGTACAGCAACTAATGCTGATTGTAGATATATTATATTTTAGGAGGATAAAATATGAGCTATGATATTTATACAGGATTATTAAAAGCGTTTCCCATGCGTTCCGCGGGCGCGGGAAATATTCATTTTTCATATGACAATAATAATCCTCATTTTGAACAATTGAAATCTAAATATCCGATAGAAAAAGCAGCCGGAGACGGCGATGATTTTTCAAAAGCAACCGGGATTCTCAACTGGATATCCGAACACATTTGCTACAAGGGAAATTACACAGGAATCATTGCTCACAATGCATTGGATTTGCTTGATTATACATATGATAAGGGAAATCTTTTCGGAGTAAACTGTGTTTCGCTTTCCGCAATTTTAGCAGAATGTCTTCTTGCGGTCGGACTTGCTGCCAGAAGAGTATTCCTTATGCCGTGTTCGCCGTATGACGGAGATTTTCACGCTGTTGTAAATGTTTATATAAGTCAAATGAAAAAATGGGTAATGCTTGATCCGGTATTCTGCGATTATTTTACAAACGAAGCAGGGGAATGTTTAAGCCTGCTTGAACTTCGCAGTTGTTTAGCGGAACAAAAACCTATTTTTTCCGAAGGTAACGCTAAAGAAAACATTGAGTATTTTGCAAAAAATTTATTCTATTTTGAAACAATTGAAAAAAGTACATACAACGAAGATGAAACTGTTGCAGAAGGAAAAAGTTCGCAAAACCGTATTATAATTCTTTCGCCGGAGGGTTATGATCCTAAAGAAACGCGGAAAATAAATCTCGGATACCGCGAATTAAAATTCGGAAACAATCCGCGCCTCGAAGCTTGGAAAAAGCGTGTCAATTTAAACGAATATATTTATTGTCCGCAAAATGAATTTGAAGCTCAACCGTAAACCGATACACAAAAACAATTATAAAACGCCGTATCAGAAGATATGGCGTTTTTGAGGTGAGGGCGTAAAAAGAAAAAGTTTTATAAAATCAAAAAATTATAATAAAATCATATATTTTGGGGAGCTGTAATATGAATTATCCTGGTCTGTTAACTCACCGCGAAAGATTTAAACTATGCTGTCTTCACAAAAATACCGACCGTGCCGTATTCGATTTATGCGGTTCTCCGCAAACACGTATTGATTATCAGCAGACACGTGATGACTTGTGTGCCTGTCTAGGTTATTTTGGTGCGAAAGAGGGAGATTATAATGTTGATGAACGTATTCTGTTTCATTTTGATATCGATACAAGGTCAGTCGGAGGTATGCCTACACCGACTACAGTACATAACCGAGAAGAAAACGGAATATATTATGACAATTACGGAATTGGTTATAAATATATAAACGGACATTACGAAATTTGTGTAAACCCTTTAAAAGGCTGTACAATCGACGAGATGATGGCTTATCCTATGCCCGAAGCCGATAATATCGATATTTTGATTATCAACCGCTGGGCTGAAAAAGCGAAGCTTTTGCATGAACAAAGTGACTTTGCCGTAGTGGCAGAGCATCCGTTTTTAGGGGTCTTTGAACTTGGCTGCTGGATGTTCGGCTTTGACGACTATCTTTACCGTTTAGCGGGAGAACCGGAATTGGTACACGCATTTTCAAAACGAATTCTCGAATATCAAACGAAAGTTATCGATATGTATTACGGTGCTTTGGGAAAATATATAGACTGCACTACTTCAGGAGATGATTTCGGTACACAGACAGGTCCGTTTATGTCCGTTTCAATGTTTGACGAAATGATTAAGCCGTATTATAAAACAAGAATTGCTCAGACTAAAAAATACACCGATGCATTTTATAAACATCATACCTGCGGAAGCGTGCACGCTTTTATTCCGAGCTTTATTGAATGCGGAATTGACATATTAAATCCTATCCAGCCGAATACATATATGATGGAACCTGAAAGATTAAAAGCTGATTACGGAGATAAAATGACTTTTTGGGGCGGAGTTGACACTCAGTGTCTGCTGCCGGTAGCAAATGTTCAAGAAGTAAAGGAAGCCGTGCGGAAACTGCTTTCGGTCATGGATAAAAACGGAGGATTTATTTTAGCTCCTGCACATTGCATACAGCCTGATGTACCGGCAGAAAACGTAGCGGCTATATACGAAGGTGCGCGGGAATATTACAAAAATTGATAGGGAATCGGTATATTTTTTAAGAGCGGAAAATTGAAAAAATATTTTTGAATATTTATATCTATTCCATTTTTCTGATATTACAGTTTTGTTATATCGGAGGATGTAATATTTCTTAGTAATTTTATTAAATAATTTTATAGAGAAACTAAAATTAATAATCGGTGAATAATATGAACAAGCACATCATCCGCGATAAATTCTAAATTTCGGAATTAAAAAACTTTATAGAAGAAGAATACGCAATCGATATTACTTTAATAGAAGAGGCAAAACGCGGTTTTTGGGGAGAAACATGGAGGGTTGTCAGCCGGGAAGATAACTATTTTGTGAAAATCGATTATTCTGATTTTCATAAACCATATTTTGCAGAAAGCTTGTCCGTTGTTGAACAGCTTTGGCAGCAAAATATAGATTTCATTAATAAAATATTCAAAACAAAAGATAACAAGTTATATTCTGTTTTTAAAGATGGGATTATTGCTTTATTTTATTATGAAAATGGGATTAACAATGATAATTATCCGGCAAAGCCTATATTTGAAAAGCTTTCGGAAGTATACCGCGTATCCGAAAAAATTGATTTTCACAGGAGAGAAGATTTCAGTGTAAAATATGCGGATTACTATTTCAGCGTTATAAAAAAGCTTGAAAACACCGGATATAAAAAATTGTTAAAGAATTTGACAAATCAATCAAAAATTATGTTGTTATATGCACAAAGACTAGATATTTTCAGCAAACGGTGCAAAAAATCGTTTGATAACTTTTATATAACACACGGCGACGCCGGAGGTAATATAATTGCAAATGAAAAAAGAATTGTTATCGTGGATTGGGACTACCCGCTTTTTGCTCCTCCTGAACGTGACGCTTGGTTCGGTTTGGGTTATGATAACGTTCTTGACGAAATAAATAATACACTTGCAGAAAACGGAATTAATTATCAACTGAATTATGACAGACTCGCTTTTTATGCTTATTCAAGTTTCTTTTATTATTTTCACGAATGTTTCCGCTGCCTTTTTGAATTGGAAAACAAGGAAAAGCAGGATATGCTGGCAGAAGAAATTCCGGATATGTTTAATTGCTGGATTACGGTTCAGCTTGATGCGGCTGATAAAATAAAGTAATAATATTTATTATAAATAATCCGAATTAATGGAAAACATTTTATAAATCAACCGAAAGCTACGTCAAGAACCATCATCGTAACAAAGCCTGAAATTATGCCTAGTGTCGTGACAGTTTTTCCGTATTGATAGGATTCGGGAATAAGCTCCGAGCAAACCACAACTATCATAGCACCTGCTGAGAAAGCCAAAGCAAAAGGAAGAATTGGTCTTGCCGCCAGTGAGCATACAGCTCCGAATAAACCCGCTAAAGGTTCAACCAAACCCGATGCCTGCCCGATAATAAAACTCCGTTTTCTTGATGCTCCGTCACGGCGGAGCGGCATTGCAACACAAACCCCCTCAGGAAAGTTTTGTATTCCTATACCTAAAGCAAGCATTATAGCGGCAGTAATTGAAAAACCTTCGACACCTACTGCTACGCATCCGAAAGCGATTCCCACCGCGAGGCCTTCGGGAATATTATGTAATGTAACCGCACTGAAAAGAAGAATATTACGGCGTAACTTATGATCTTTTTCCGATATAAAGGACGCACGTGAAAGCAACACGTCGGCAGTAATAATAAATATACCTCCGCATAAAAAACCTGAAGATACAACGAGCAGGGAATTGGTTCCGAGTTCATGAGAAAGCTTAAGAGCGGGCGAAAGTAACGACCAGAATGAAGAGGCAATCATTATTCCGGCGGCAAACCCTATCATTATATTTAAAAATTTAAAGCTCACATCGTGGAAAAAGAAAACCAAAGCGGCTCCCGCAGCGGTCATTAAATATGTAAACAAAGTGGCGAAAAGACCTTGAAAAACCGGGTTTAACGATAAAAATAAACTCATTTTATATATCTCCGTTATATTATAATTTTTGTTTGATTTTGTAATATTCAGCTTTTATTTAAAAATCCGCAAATTTTATAATAATAAGCGGTATTATAAAACAATTGCGAATTGAAAGATATTTTTTAAAACTTAAACAACATAACGTATTGCAAAAGTATTTTGTATCCTAAAAATTGCATAGCTTACTGCTTGATTTTATAAATTTAAACACAGCAAATAATTTTAAAAAGACAAATATAAAAAACGCAGTTATACATAATGTATGAAAAATAATAATTCTTGACACTTCGATAAAATCAATTTATCAGCATAAAGTTTAAAAGGAAAATTTTATATATGAAAAAGGCTGGCTTGATTATATTCGCATTTACTTTAATTTTTATTTTATTATCCTGTTCTCAAAATAATGTCAAAGATGGCGCGGATACCTCATTGACAGATGAAATAACGCGGATAAACGGTCCGGATTTTAATGATATAACAAATCAAGAATCAAATGAAACCGAAAAACAAATTACTGAAGCTAAAACCAAACCGGAAAAAGAAACGGAAACGGAAAAAGAAACGGAAAAAGAAACAACCAATAAAAAAATAGCCGCTGTTATTTCCAATATGACAGCAGAAGAAAAAATAGCACAAATGTTTTTGGTAAGATGTCCTCAAACGAAAGCGGCTGCTGTTGCCGACAGATATAAATTCGGCGGATTTGTTATGTTTGCTTCAAATTTTGAAAATAAAACAGCGGATGATATAAAAAATGAAATAGATATTATTCAAGCCGCTTCCAAAATACCGATGCTGATAGGTGTTGACGAAGAAGGCGGAACTGTAACTCGAATAAGCCGTTATACCGCTTTCAGAGCTTCTCCTTTTTTATCTCCGAGAGAACTTTTTGCTTCAGGCGGATATAATTTAATAAAATCTGATACGGAGGAAAAATCTAAACTTTTATTATCGCTTGGAATAAATCTAAATTTAGCTCCTGTTTGTGATATATCCGGAAGTAAAAACGATTTTATATATTACCGTTCGTTTGGTGGAGATCACACGGATGTCAGTCAATACGTAAAATATGTAGTAACAATTATGGCT
>JAVBPA010000007.1:0-15196 GCA_031549925.1 Eubacteriales bacterium | reverse complement strand
AGTTTCGGTTTTACACGCGCACTTGTCCGCGATATTTTAACGTTTGAAGCATTCCGTGATGCTGAAATCGCACTGATGGATATTGATAAAGAACGGCTTGATTTTATTGAAAAAGCGGTAAAAAAGATTGTCGAAGCAGGTAAATATCCGGCAAAGGTTACGGCAACCCTTGACCGCAAGGTAGCTCTCGAAGGAGCAGACGGAGTTGCTATCACAATTCTTTCGGGCGGACCGGAAATTTTCCGCACCGATATTGAAATACCCAAAAAATACGGCGTAGATACAAATATCGGTGACACACGCGGACCCTCCGGTATTTTCCGTTTTCTCCGTACGGCACCGCCTATGCTTGAAATCTGCCGCGATGTCGAAAAATATTGTCCGAACGCGGTAGTTCTCAACTATACCAATCCGATGGCAATGCTTTGCCGCTTTTTACAAAGCGAAACCAAGGTTAACGTTACCGGACTTTGCCACAGTGTTCAGGGGACGGCTCATATGCTCGCTTCCTGGATAGGCGCTGATATGAGGGATGTTACATATACCTGCGCGGGCATTAACCATCAGGCATTCTATATTGATTACCGTGTCAACGGAGTAGATGCTTATCCGCGTATCCGTGAAGCTATGAAAAATCCGGATATATTAAACGCGGAACAGGTAAGAAATGAAATGTTCTTACAGCTTGATTATTACGTAACAGAATCTTCGGGACATAACAGCGAATACAACTCATGGTTCCGCAAACGCCCCGACTTAATAGAAAAATACTGTACACACGGTACAAACTGGAATCCCGGCGAATATGCTTATATACTGAATGAATATTTCCGCCGCGAAACCACATGGAAACAGGATACTGAAAACTGGCTCAGTAACGCTGAAATAGATTTAAACCGTGGCGGCGAATATGCTTCAAATATATTTAACGCCTGCTTCGGTGATAACACAATGTATAAATTCAACGGAAACGTCCGCAACTTTGGTTTAATTGACAATCTTCCCTGGGGCTGCTGCGTTGAAGTTCCGGTTCTCGCATCAAAAGACAGCCTGGAAGCTATAAAAGTCGGTCCTCTTCCGGATCAGCTTGCTCTCTTAACAAACATTACAGCCCGCGTTGAGGAGCTTGCGGTTCAGGGAGCTATCGAAGGCGACCGCCGTAAAATATTCCACGCTATATTGTTTGATCCGCTTTCAAGCGCGGTTTGTTCAATGGCAGAAATAAAATCCATGGTAGATGAAATGTTCGCGGCAGGCGAAAGCTATCTGGGATATCTTAAATAAAACCAAATAAAAAAAAAGGCTGAAGTCTAAAAAATTTCAGCTTTTTGATTATAAAAAAATTTTTTTAAAGTTTTGCGGTTAGTTTACTTGTAAACTTTGCTTTATTCAAAAGCGACCGCGCCCTCGTAATCCTTTGATTCTAAAAAAAACATTAACCCGGAAGCCCTGCTTCCCAGCGGCGGCGAACTTCATCGAAAACTTCATCCGGTATTTGCTCTTGGGTGTAAATATTATTTGACACATACATATTACCGGCAGCTTCGGGGAAAGTGCAGAATGTGTCGTTTCTGTATAAATCGCGTTCTTCTTTTAAACGCAGGTTAGGTATACGCTGAGGTTTATTTCCTTCAACTATTGACCTGTACGCTAAAATACCCGGAGTTGACATGTCGGCGGCTTCATATACATTTATCGATAATTTTTTTGCGTCCTCATCTCCGAGGATTGACCGGATAAAATAATGAGTAGTAAAAAAATCTCCTCCGCCGTGACCTGTTCCCGCCGCATCTTTTATAATAAATTCCGGTATTTCTACCGATCTTTTTCCGCGGCAGTTTTCATCTTCTCCCTCAATATAAGAGTGAAGCTCTCCGCCTATTTCACGCAGCGCACCCCTGTCTCCGTTTAACTGATAGTTTGAATGATGAGTGTGTTTCATACCAAAATGCAGGCTTTTGATAAAAGCTCCGTTTTCCAGAGTAAGCACTTCCATTCCGAGTGTACCTGAAGCCGTGCCGAGTTTTCGCATAAAAGGCATATTAGGCGTTTCAAATCCCGTAACCTGTACCGGACGAAGCCCAGTTGCGTAAAGTATCGGACCGATAGAATGAGTGCAGTAAAAAGTGGAGGGCATCAAATTCCGCCAGTGGTTTCTTTCGCCGTAGGTTATCTGAGGCCATATTGAGGAACAATCGTGGACATATTCGCCCTCCGCATACATCAATTCTCCTATATCCCCTCTGCGGTAACGAATACGCATTTCGTGCCTAGTCGGAACATAGCAGTAATTTTCGGCATAAGCATAAACTTTTCCGGTTCGTTCCACCGCTTCGATAAGCGCGACAGCTTCCGCCATGTTAGCCGACATTAAACATTCGGTCATAATATGACGGCCGCTTTCAAGCAAACGTATTCCGAACTTTGCGTGTTCATGAGCGTAATTCGCACATATTACGGCGTCCATATCATGCTCGATAAAATCGTCGAAGCGTTCGTAGTACGTAACGCGCGAAAGTCCTGCATTTTCCGCCACAGTACGGCAATTGTTTAAAAGCGGAACATATTTGTCGCATACAGCAACAAGTTCGGCATCCGGATGATTTAAAAGCTGATGAACAGCACTCATTCCTCTGCCTGCTCCGAAAACTCCTATTTTTAATTTTGCCATTTGTTTATTCTCCGTTTTAATCTATAAAAGTATGCCAGCCGCTTCCGGCAACATAATTTTTTCCGTTAAATGTAATATTAGCTGTCATTCCGAAAGGAACTGTAACATAGAGGCATTTTTTATCGAAACGTTTTACCCAGCGGACGCATAAATCACCTCTTATTGTTTGAACTTTGCATTGCGCCGATAACAATTTTTCGGGTAAACAGGGATTTATAAATGCTGTTTCGGGGGATTCTATTGTCACACCGCAAAGATAAGCGTAAAACCAATAGTCAACGGCAGCGTACATAGGATGATTGTGAGAATTCATTCCCGGATCTTTTTTCAATTCAAATCTTTCCCAAACAGTGGTCGCCTCGTTTTGTATCATAAATCCGTAAGAAGGATATTCCTCGCGGCAAATCAATTCGTAAGCTTCGTTTATATAACCGAATTTTGCCAGCATATCGAATAAATATCTTGTACATAAATTTCCGGTTGTGATTTTATAATCGTTGTTTACTAAACTATCGCGCATTACACGAGCGGCATCTTGTTCCTTATCTTTCGGAACTAAACCGAGCCATAGCGAAAACGCCTGACATGCTTGCGAACCGCTTCCCATAACCGCAGTTTCTTCGTTCCACCATTTTTTTAGGATAGCTTCACGGATAAGCTGAGCCTTGACAGCCCATTCAGCGCTCTCATTTTCAAAACCAAGAATTTTAGCAAAATACGACAAAAAAGTAGCGTTCAGGTATGAATATCCCGTTGAAATAAAAATACCCGGTGTTACGGCGGAAACCGCGTGCTCCATTGTTATACATGCATAAGCCGGTCCCGCCCAGTCTCCGTAATAGCTGTAATTTACAATGTATGGTTCATCTTCATTAGCGCGTGACAACAGCAGATTTTCCCATGCTTTCCAGCCCTCGTATCCTTCTTTTACAACGCGGATATCGCCTGTTCTGATATATGCCTGCATTCCTGCCACTAAAAATGAAGAGCAGACCGGATCGGCGGGATTCCCTCCGAAAACATAAGGAGCGGTACATTGGAAAGCTCCGGTTTCCTTGTTTTGAGAATCTATTATATCGCAGACTATTTTCGGGAATATACGTGCTATATCAAAATTATACGGTGTTTCTTCAAAACGGACAGTTGCGTCATTTAGCCATCCCATACGTTCGTCACGCTGAGGGCAATCCGTTAAAATACCGTGGATATTAGAACGTTCCGTTTGAGCCGCATTCAAATGAATTTTATTTATTAATGCGCTTCCGCATTCAAAAAAGCTTTTTGAATTTATGTTTGTATATAAAGCGACAGCCGAAATATCCTCGCATTGCGGAACAGAATTCCCCCATCCTTCAATCTGCGCGTAACGGAAACCGTGATATGTAAAAATCGGCTGCCATACGCTTAAATCACTGCTGCTTCCGGAAGAGATGTATGTATCTGTGCATTTAGCTTCGCGCAGTGTAGCGGTGTAGAGAGTTCCGTCTTCGTCAAGTATTTCATGACAGGTTATTTTGATTGTTTGACCGCTTGTCATATCGGAGGGTAGATTTATGCGCGGAACACCGGCGATATTTTGTCCGAAATCAAAAACAAAAATTCCGGGGCGGGGTGAAAATACCGATTTTGCGGGATAAACTTCCATTTGTTCTATAGGAGCTACCGTTTGAGGTAATAATTTTTCCGCCGGGCAGGATTTTACTTCAACAGGCTGATATGAATCTATACCGATATTAGCGTCATATGTTTCGCCGTCGTATAAATCATTCATCACGATAGGACCGTGAGACCATACCCAGTCATTGCCGGTTGTAATTGTTTCGCATGTTCCGTCCGTATAATAAATATCAAAAGCGGCGCAAAGGACGGGAAGACCGTAAAATTCTATTTCGCGTCCGGTAGTATGAGCGCGTATAAAATTACTTTGACAGCGTCTCCAGCCGTCGCCGATTATAATTGATACTTCGTTTTCGCCTTCGCATATTCCGTTAAATTCGGGAGTGACTGTATAATATGAAGTCTTTTTATAATTTGAATGAAGAGGGGCAAGCTCAACTTTATCCTCAACAGCTATACCGTTTATATAAACCTTTTGATAGCCGAGACCGCAAACGTATATAAAGGCATGTGAAACCTTGCGGTTTAAATTGAATTTATGATTAAAATAAACAGCGCGGCGCGGAATATCTTCAGAAGCGGCAATCCATTCGGCATCGTCAAGTCCGCGCGCTCCGAAATAGAAATAGTCGCTGAAAGGTTCAGATACAAAATCGTTGTTATCACAAATCTCAACGGTAGCTGTATAACGGCATCCGGTTTTTTTACATCCCGATATTTTTGCACGGTTAAGCGTTGATTCAATCCAACCGGAACTGTAGCAGACATCATTTCCGCAAGTTACCGTTATACGGTATGATTTTTGATAGGAATCCGGTTTATGCGAAGCAGCAATCCATGATAAAACAGGAGTTTCGGTCGCCGCTATGCGTGAATATCTTCCGCTTCCGAGAACTTCACCGTCAACAGATAAACTTTTTATATAAGACATTTTTAAAAAATCCTCCTGAATATAATAATTATACATATATATCTATATAGTAATAATTTAAATTCAATTTCGTTTGTATTCTACTATATAATACATTCACTGCCCGTTTAAGTCAATAGTTAAGCATAATAAAAGAAAATACTATAATTGTAAAATAATTAACGGCGCTTAATAAAAACTTCACAAAATACGGTAGTATAATTATGTAAAATTATATAAAATTGTAATAAGTTATTATAATTGATTGTAGGGTGATTATTTTTGATGGCTCGTTTGATAAGAAATATACGTCTTGCCCTAAAAACTGTATTGTTTGACAAAAAACAATATTTATGCTTTTTTTGCGGGTTGTTTATAATTCAAATGATGTTTTCATTGATATCTGTTTATTTTGTAAACACTATAGATATAAGATACAAAAAAACATTAGAGGAATATGATTACCATGTTTTTTTAGGTTCATTAAATGAAGAGCAGTATGCGTTTCTTTTAAGCGGCGGAACAGCAATGCTTTCCTCTGATAAAAATTATGAGCTGATCAGAATTGAAGAGTATGAATCAATGGATACATACGACATAACATATAATGTGTATGTAAAATTTACAAACGAAAATATAGAGGATTCATACAACCGATTTTATAAAAAACAAATAGCGGGACTCGCCGAATTGGCGGAAACGGGAGTTTATTATTCTGTTTCTCCCGTGTATAATTTTTCGGTTGAAAAAAATATAAACACAATTGCGTTTACGGTAATATCTTTATTAATGCTGGTGCTCGGAACATTCATTTTAATGGTTTTATATTACATCAGAATCAGCCATTATAAATTTACATACGGAATATATATGACATTCGGAGCTGATTTAAAAAAGCTTCTTGAAACTTCGTTTTGGGAGCTTATGATCGTAAATACTATGATGCTACCTTTGTCTCTTGTTTTATCTGCCTTGCTTGGGGCGATTTTATATAATATTTCCGGATCAGGATTCGCATACAGTCCGGTTGTTGTATTAATAACAATTGCCGCATCCAATTTAATAGCTGCTTTATCGGTTATCTGGCCTGTCTGGAGAGTATCTAAACGCACTCCTATCCTTAATATTGCGGCGGAAGATAATTCGAATTTGGTCGTTTCTCCTAAAATGTCATTTGAATTTTACGGGCTGCGTTATCCTGAAAAATACGAACTTTTTACAATTTGGCGTTTCAGAAAATATATATCACAGCTTGTTATTCTGGCATCTGTTTTTGCAATACTATTTACCGGAATATCATATATAGCCGCAGTTATAAAAAAAACCGAAAGCGAAGCGGATCCGCAGTTTACTCTTTCCTTTAATAACACCGGTGAATATCCGATTTATTATGAGGATGAATTGATGACTCAGGAACTTTTGCAGATAGATAATATAATACAAATAAAAAAATCGATTTCCATATCCGCGATGGAACAGTCTTCCCATATCATTTTCAGGAACAGCGATGTAAAATTCGGTTCAAATTTTGTTGTTTTCGGTAAAGATGTATTGTCACGCGATCAGATTGAAGAAGATAATTTATGCGCCGAGAATATGATTAAATACAAAGCCTGCGACGCGGAAATTGCCGTTTCATTAAATGATTATAAACATACGGGTGAAATAAATTCTATTCTGGATAACGAAAGAACGGTCATTATTTCTGATTCATTGAATAATATAAAGAAATTAAAAATAAAGCCCGGTTCAAAAATATGGATAGCAATAAAAAAAGATCAGATAATGTCTATCGAATCAATGCTGACCGGACACGATCTTTTGAAAGAACAGTTCAAATACTACAATTTTGAGTACATAGAGTTTACCGTCGGAGCTATATTGCATGATGATGTTACATCACGTTATATGAACATATATTTTTCAGAAAATGACTTTTTTGATGTGACAGGCTCTGGAGCATATTATAATGAAGTAAATCTTTACACGGATTTATCAGCGTCTCCCGCCCAGCTTTCCGAAACAGAATACGAGCTTAAAAAATGGGCTGTCCAGTATTACGCTGTTGATGTTAAAAACAACCATGCTTCATTAAATTATGAAGTCGATTTACTAAAAAATAAACATACGATAACACAAATATCATCGGTTTTTGTTATACTGGTAACTCCGATGATATGGATGTTTTCCCAAATTATATTTTACGGCAAACGCGGTAATGAATTTTATATATTAGAAATGTTCGGTTCAAACGAGAGAGCTATAAAAAACATTTTTATATTCGACGGTTTTGTTTTTGTAATTCTTTCGGCTGTGGTTTATACTGTCTTTGAACTGCTTGTTAATTATTCAATAAACATGATTTTTACAAATAAAATTTCAGAAATCCGCGTTTTGCCTTGGTTTCCGGTTTTGCAATATATAATAGGATTAACTCTAATGGCTGCGTTTGCGTTCGGAGCGACTTATTTTTCGTATTTTATATATAAACAAAAAAAGATACGCAAATTAATAACAGAAAACAAAGATTCCGATTAGAAACAACCGAAAAAATATAAGGTGGACAGAAAATGGTAATTTTATCAGCACAAGATATTATAAAGCAATATAAACAATACGATGTGACGGTAACGGCTGTGGACCGTGTCAGCCTGAATGTCGAAGACGGTGAATTTATAGCGATAATCGGAGCGTCAGGCTCAGGTAAATCTACTTTGCTTCACATATGCGCGGGGCTTGATCAGCCGAATGCCGGAAAAGTTTTGATAAGGGGAAATGATATTACAAAAATGTCTTCCGACGAGCTTGCCCGTTTCAGAGGTACATATACAGGGTTTGTTTTTCAAAAACATAATTTGATACCGCAATTTACAGCTCTTGAAAATATAATGGTTCCCACTGTCATGTGCAACAAAGAAGAATTTCGTTTTGAGGAGCATTTAAAGAAGATAATAAAAACGCTTGATATCGGCGACAGGTTAAATCATCTGCCTTCTGAATTGTCAGGAGGTCAGCAGCAGCGCGTGGCAATCGCAAGAGCGTTAATAAACCGCCCTCAAATAGTGTTCTGCGATGAACCTACGGGGAATCTAGACAGAAACAATGCCGATGAAGTCCTGCGCTTGCTTATGAAAACTAAAGAAGTCATGAAGCAAACACTGTTTATGGTCACGCATGATTTATCAATTGCGGATCATGCCGATAAAATTTACAAAATGGATAACGGAAGACTCTATCTTTACAAGGATAAAGACGGCTACAGAAAAAATAATAATATTTGATTAATATCAAAACTTGATTTCTAAAAACATAAAATGTTTCCGATAGAACAAATGAAATAATAAAAAAATCCGTAGTTTCAGCTAAAAAAAACTTTCGGATTTTATATTATGTAAAAAGCGATCCGGTAAACGGATCACTTTTTATAACGCGTGCCTGTAAGCCGGGTTCTGTCATAAATTGATGAACAATCGTATATCGACAGCAAAATCAATTCGTTGCGGCCATCTATCTTGACGTTGTGTTGCCATAACGTTCGTGCCACCTGCGGAAATATGCCGGGCAGACATGTGATTCCGCGTGCGGTGTTGCTTTGGATAGGGTTTACATGGTAAAAAGCAATATTTGTACATATTGCATCAATACATAATTGTATTTTTGACAATAACGCACAAAAAAACTTTTCTGCGTCAATGGGACGCCGTACTGTTACCAGCACGCCGGTGAGCTCTTACCTCGCCTTTCCATCCTTACCGCCATAATTAAAACATACGGCGGCGGTATCTCTCTGTTGCACTTTCCCGGGAGTTGCCTCCGGCGGACGTTATCCGTTATCCTGCCCTGTAAAGCCCGGACTTTCCTCATGATAATACCTTTCGGTCTGATATCACGCGGCCGCACAGCTCGGTTATAAAATTATTATACAACCGTATTTAATTTGTGTCAATATGTAAGGTATATATTGTTATTGAAACATTTCGGATAAATTGTTATAATAATTATACTGCTTAATAATAAATTGGAATTATAATAAAAAATGAAACTTACATATGAAAAGACTAAGACAGATTACAGCGAAAATTATTTATTCATTATAGAAAGCTTTACTTTATGCTTTTTATTATTTATAAAGCTCTATTTTTTTTACAGCTATATTAAAATAGGTTCGTGGAGCTTTCTCATGAGTTTCGCGACACTCTCCGTTATATTGTGCGTATACCTTATCATTATAAATTTTTCAACCCGTTCACCTTTACCGGTGTTGCGTATTCTATACATACTGCTCTGTTTTGTAATGTTTTGCGATAGAATATATTTCAACTATTACGGGAAAATGCCTACAGGAATGGCACTCAGCATGGCGGGACAGCTCGGAGCCGTTACCGGTACGATAAAAAACCTGACGAAATTTTCGGATTTAATGTATATAGCGGATCTGCCTTTTCTGATTATATTATATATTCTTTCTAAAACAGAGTTATTTAAAAAAATATTTAATAATTATATTTATAATAACCGCAATTATAACTTAAAAAAAATTACCGTACGATTCATGTCTTTTATGCTGATTGTTTTTGTTTTGTCATCAGCGGCAATATCATCTTCAACCGCTTTTAAATGGTCGTATTTTTCAAACGAACTGATGTATTATCATTTGTCTGACGCTTTGGGTATATTTATAAATAAAAACATTGAAAAAAAGCCGTACAAGCCTGTAATAGCGGAAACTGAAGCGGAAACAGAAATTGAAGAAAATATCAATATCTACAGCGCAGCCGCTTCCGGAAGAAATGTTATAATAATACAAGTAGAAGCATTGCAAAATTTTGTAGTCGGTTTGAATGTTGACGGAAACGAAATAACTCCCGTATTAAATTCGTTGATTTCCGGGGATTCGCTTTATTTTAACAATTATTTTTACAGCGTCGGAGCCGGAAACACTTCAGACGCGGAATTCCAAGTATTAAATTCTATTTACACATCAGAGGATGAAGCGGTTTATAACAAATATCCTTCACTTGAATGGTGGGGGCTTCCCCGAATATTAAAAGATTCAGGGTACAGCGGTTCATACGCTTTTCACGGCTACATAGGTTCTTATTGGAACAGGGAAGAGGCGTATATCGGGCAGGGGTTCGATGATTTTATGAGCGAAGAAGATTTTCCCGCTCATGATGTTTTTAATTTGGGTTTATCCGACAAAGAATTTTTCAAATATTCTTCCGATATAATGAAATCATATACGCAGCCTTTTATGTCTTTGATGGTTACTCTTTCCTCGCATCATCCGTATATAATACCAGTATCGGAGAGAAAATTAAATCTTGATAAAAAATACGATAATACATTGCTCGGTAATTATTTTCAGGCGATGAACTACACAGACGCCGCTATCGGAGAGTTTATCAATAGTCTGAAGGAAATCGGATTATACGATAACAGCATGTTAGTTATATACGGCGATCATTTCGGGATTCCGGGCTATGATGCGGAAAGCTATAATTTAATGAGCGAACTTTTAGGGCATGCGTATTACGAAGCCGATATATTTAATGTTCCTCTCATTATTAACATACCATCGGCGGAAGGAATAAACAATACTATTGATAAAGTTGGTTCGCATATTGATGTCGAACCGACCCTGTTATATCTGCTCGGTATTAAAAACACCAAAAGCGTGATGTTCGGCCATAATCTTCTTGACGGAAAAGAGGGGATTGTATACGAACAAATGCACATGTCAAGAGGGTCTTTTATTACAAAGGATATTGTTTACAGTCATCCCCGCAGCGGTATTACCGAAAATACGGTTATTTTTGACAGAAAGTCACATCGTCAAATAAAAGAAGAATTAAGCAAACACAAAAAAAACGTAACGGAAGCAAAAGCCGCTTTTAAACTAAGCGAGGCTCTGCTCCGATACGGCGATGTTTTTCTTGACTCTGATAACCAATGATTAATATATAAGAATTAAGAATTAAGAATTAAGAAGGAAAATTTTACACTTGATACTTGATACAAGATTTTGATAATTAATTCTTTATTCCAGATATTAAATTTTATTTCATTTTGACGATATTTTTTATACAGTCATCAATAGCCGAAAGAAATATTGAAATATCACTCTCCGTTTCACTTCCCCCAAGACTTATTCTGACAGTCGATTCAACTTCATAATCTTTTAATCCGAAAGCCGACAAAACATAATTTTTTCTGTGGGCGGAATTTGATGAACAAGCCGAACCTGACGATATATAAATACCCCTCTCAGATAAATATCTGACTGCCGTTTCGCTTTTTATTCTAGGCAAAGTTAAGCTTATAATATATGGAACATAATTTTGCGGTTTGTTGAGTTTTATTTTATCAGGGAGACCTTTTATTATTTGCTCATACCTTTCCCGTGCGTTTGAATAATCAAATAAAGTTTCGCTTGCCCGGGCGAAAGCCGCTGCCGCAGCTACGTTTTCGGTACCGGCTCTTAATCCCGATTCCTGTCCGCCTCCGAATAACTGAGGAGATATGTTTTTGGATTTTATTAATCTTTCAGATACAAACAACGCTCCGATACCTTTCGGAGCATGTATTTTGTGACCGCTTACAGTTATTAAGTCGGTTTCTTTTTTTGATATTTGAATTTTATTAAAAGCCTGAACCGCGTCCGTATGGGTGATAACATTCGGATTTTTTTTATGCACTTCATAAAAAGCGGTTTTTGTGTCATATAACGCGCCGGTTTCATTGTTTACTGTCATAATCGAAACGGCAAGGGTATCATCGTTTACCGCTTCAATTAAAGCCTCAATATCAATTGTTCCGTTTTCCGTCGGTATTTTTACTATTTCAAATCCCGACTCCGACAAAGCTTTCAGCGTTTGCAAAACCGAAGGATGCTGGCTGTCGTCGGTTATAATCCGGCGGGGAACTCTTTTTTTTGCGTGAGCGATACCGTATAAAGCAAGATTATTTGCTTCCGTACCGCTGCCGCAAAATATAATTTTTCCGTCTGAGGGCGTTAAATTCAACGCTTTCATTATAGTATTTCTTGAGCTTTCCAAAAGCTTTTTGGAGTTTATTCCCATGGAATGTACTGACGATGGGTTTCCCCAAACTTCGTCGTAAGCTTGAAGCATGGCTGTACGCGCTTCTTCTGAAAGGTTAGTGGTAGCGCTGTTATCGAGATATATCATTTAAAATTTTCCCGGATTGCTGTAAAATTTATTTATTGTATTTAAAATATTCAAGAATAGAATTTATATCTTCTGCGTGTTTATCAAATTGTTCCGGTATTGCGGTATAAGTAAAGATATATACAATAGCCGCTCTTATTGCAATAACCTGTATAAAATTGTATTTTACTCCCGTTACGGTCAAGCTGTAAGTATATTTGTTAGCGGCGATTCCGTCCAGTGTAATTTTTATCGGTTCTGCGGTTTCGTTTTGTTCTGCGGAAGTTTCTTCCTGATTTTCGGAGGTTTCTCCCGGAGCTTTTTCTATATCATAGGAAAAATCCGGAAAAGTGGATTTCAGTTCTTCTTCGTGTTTTTCCCAGTATTCGTCGACATTAAGATTGACATTTTCATTTTCCAGATTAAAAGCCATCATTGTTATATTGCTTCTGTCTGTATTGCTTGCATAAGCGGAAACCATACCTGTTGAAATATCGATTATCCAGCTTTCCGGAACATACAGGGTATAATCAACGGCATCCGTTGAGGCAAGCTTCATTCCGGCGGGAATCCAGTTGTCTTCGCCGCAGGAAGACAAAATAAACATTGATAATATAATAATTACAATTATAAAAACTGAAATTATTCTCTTGGTTTTGATTTTAAACATTAATTTTTTCCTTTGTTAATTTATTACATATGAAAAATCGATTGTGTTCTGGCGGCGATTACACCCTCACGCACAGATTCTATCCATTCGTAAATATCGTTATAAACTTCCCCGCAGTTTGTTTCCTGTAATAATTCATGGCGGTAACCGGGATATAACTTTACTTTAAGTTCGTTCAATTCTTCTTCTGTCAGCCAGGATTCAATGTCTGCTATACCGGCACCGAAATTACCCACGGGATCATCCGAACCGCTTATTATAAAAACAGGTAAATTTTTAGGGACATTTGCCGCCCAAGCCGGACCGGTTACATATTTTAACAGCCGGAACATATCATTGTATCCTTTTGCGGTAAATA
Organism: Eubacteriales bacterium; assembly: GCA_031549925.1. Lineage (GTDB taxonomy): Bacteria > Bacillota > Clostridia > Oscillospirales > CAG-272 > JAVBPA01. The sequence goes on along the minus strand of JAVBPA010000007.1, from coordinate 1,801 downwards.
TAAAATTGCATCGTTCGTCATTTTTATATTTATTTCTGCTTTCCATATTAGAAGAAAGCCAGGCGGAGCTATCTTTTTCGTTTTTAAATTTTTTATTGTAATTTCCGATGGACATCGAATATAATAATTTGCTGCGGTATTTTTCGCCGCGTAATTTTGAAATTAAACCGGATATCATAATCCCGAAGTTTATATTTTTATCTCCGCCGCTTGTCCCCGCAAGAATTACTCCGTCGATAGCGTCACGGTAATTTACTATATAAGACCGTGCGATAAACGAACCCATACTTTGACCTAATAATATATAGGGAAGCATACGGTATCTCTTCCGCATCAAAGCACGTAGCAGATCTATATCGGAAACGACATAATCAAGTCCGTTTTCTTTTCCGAAAAATCCAAATTCATCGTTTGACAAAGCGGTCGAGCCGTGCCCTAAATGATCGGCTCCGCAAAAAATTATCCCATGCGATGTTAAATATTCCGCTAAATCTTCATACCTTTCAACATATTCGCACATCCCATGCGCTAACTGAACAACCGCAATCGGAGCAATACCGTCCTCGGGAGTGTAAACATAATAAACAATATCATGTATGTTATCGCTTGATTTGTAAGTATTTTTAGTTTTTTTATAACTCATTTTATAGCCTCGAAGCACTGTTTATATCGGGTAAAAATTGATAATTTATATTTTTCCTTGATATAAATTCCGGAATATCGCTTATTTGAGGGATTGAAGAAGCCCCTCCTTTGCCGGCTACTGTCATTGTCTGAATTATCGAAGCGAAAGTACATGCTTTTGAGATATCTCTTCTCAAATAATATTCCCAAATAAGAGCGGCGGCAAAAGCATCGGAAGCGGTTGACGGATCAATAATTTCAGCTTCACAGGGAGGAGAAAAAATATAATGATAAGGAGAGGTATAAAGCAGAACGGCGTCGTTTTTTTGCAAAATAACAATATGCTTTGCTTTTGTTTTTTTGGTTAGGGCAAGACAGATCGGAATATAAGTGTTCGTTTTCAATTCCTTATATTCCGTAAAATTGAAAACGCCTTCCTCGTCTGTAATAAATAATTCAGTTTCAATCAATTCTTCAAGCGGAAAACTGATTTTGCCGCATTTTGTGGCGTTTACAAAAACCGGTATCTTTTTTGAATATGCAATTATCGCGGCATTGCTTAAAGCCGGAGCGGGAGAGGATAAATTTAATAATAAAGCGTCAGGCAGACTTGTCAAAGCGTATTCGACGTTGCTGGCGTTCAATTTTTCGTTAGCTCCCGGATATATAACGCTTCTGTTGGTATCCCGTTCGGTAACAAAAACGGTTTCCAGTCCGGTGCGCTGCTTTGTGTCCGCTGCTATAAAACGTGTATCGATATCATTTTCGCGGCAAAAATTTACAAGTATTTGTCCGTGAGTATCTTTTGCGATTTTTGCGCTGAGAATAGTATCGATTCCGAGACGGGACAGCATTAAAGCCGTGTTTATTCCGGAGCCGCCGGGTATATATTCATAATTTTTTTCGACGCTGTATTTTCCGGCGGAAGGTATATCATCCATAAACAAAATCAAATTCATATTGGCGCGCCCTACAATAAGTATTCTGGGTTTAGCCTGCACTTTAAATTCCCTCCGTTCTTTTTAAAAGAAAACTCTTTAAAGTAAAAAGATGAATCTTTAAATTAAAAAGAAAACTCTTTAAATTAAAAAGAAAACTCTTTAAATTAAAAAGAAAACTCTTTAAATTAAAAAGAAAACTCTTTAAATTAAAAAGAAAACTCTTTAAATTAATATAA
>JAVBPA010000055.1:0-5629 GCA_031549925.1 Eubacteriales bacterium | reverse complement strand
ATGGGAGCGAAAACGGTCGTTTGTATCGGAAGAACAGATTCCAAACTGGAAACAGCAAAAAAAATCGGAGCTACCCATACTATAAAAATAAAAACTGCGGATGCTGTTGAAAAAATAATTGAAATAACAGGTAACGGAGTTGATTTTACAATTGAGACTTCCGGTTCGCCTGCAACAGTACAGCAGGCTATCGATATAACACGCCCGAGGGGATTTATTTCTCTTGTAGGTTTTTACGAAACAAATATAAACAACCTTGTTTTAAATAATTTAGTTCTTAAAGGGTTGACTATGCGTGGAATCATGGGCGAGCTTAATATTGTTCCGCCGATTATAAACTATATTGTTAAAAGCGGACTTGATTTAACTCCGATGATAACTGATATCATCGATTTTGACGATGTTGCCGGATATTTTGAAAACCACTTGACAAGACATAAAAAAGATATCAAAGTTCTTGTAAAAATAACTCGGGAATGAAGATTTATTATTGCTCGGAAAATTAATAAAAAACATTATCTTCATTTCTTATATATGTTTAAATAAATAGCGGTAAATTTATATTTTTGAGGTATGCCCATGGATACAAAAGAATTTATATCTGATCTGATAAACAAATCCCGCAAAGCTCAGCTTAAATTTGAAAAATTTTCGCAGGAAAAAACCGACAATATCGTGCGAGCCGCAGCTTTTGCGATTTATGAAAACGCTGAACTTCTCGCCCGTTCAGCGGTAGACGAAACTCGTATGGGTGTGTATGAACATAAAGTCATAAAAAATAAGGGAAAAGCTAAAATAATATGGAATTCTCTCAAGGGAGTTCCTTCAAAAGGGATATTATCCCGTGATTTAAATTCCGGAATAACCGAAATTGCCCGTCCTGTCGGAATCGTCGGCGCGGTAACGCCCTGCACAAATCCTATAGTAACCCCGATGTGCAATGCTATGTTTGCATTAAAAGGCGGAAATTCTATTATAATATCACCTCATCCGCGTTCTAAAATTTGTTCTTCCGCGGCTGTCCGTTTGATGAATGAAGCTTTATCAAAACTCGGAGCACCCGAAAATTTGATACAAATTATAGAAGAACCCACAGTCGAACTTTCAAATGAACTTATGCGCCAGGTTGATGTTGTCGTCGCCACGGGAGGAATGCCCATGGTAAAAGCGGCTTATTCATCCGGTAAACCCGCTTACGGCGTAGGAGTCGGAAACGTCCAGTGTATCATCGACTCGGGTATTGACTATGCGGAAGCGGTATCTAAAATAATTGCAGGAAGAGAGTTTGATAACGGTATAATTTGTTCCGGCGAACAAACCGCTATTTTACCCGAAGCAGATTATGATAAAATTATAAGCGAATTTTTGTCCCAGGGAGCTTTCTATATAGATGACGCAGAAAAAGTTGAAAAATTCACGCAGAAGCTCTTCCCCGGAGGAATAATGAACCGCGATATGGTCGGAGTTTCCGCTTTCAGCGCGGCTGAAAAAGCGGGATTTGATGTGCCGCCGCAAACGCGTGTTATTTTATTAAAAGCTCTCTCGTACGGAAACGGATGCCTGCTTTCAAAAGAAAAGATGTGTCCCGTAATTTCTGTTTACAGTTATAAATCCTTCGATGAAGCTATAACCTGCGCACAGGCCAATCTTGATATTGACGGCAGAGGCCACAGTGTGAGTATCCATTCGGATAATACCAATAACATCGAATACGCGGGCAAGGTTTTAACGGTTTCCCGTATTCTTGTAAATCAGATATGTTCAACACAGAACGGCGGCGCGTTTATAAATTCGCTGACTCCCACAACTACACTCGGCTGCGCTTCATGGGGAAACAACAGTATTTCCGAAAATTTCAGTCACCGTCATTTGCTTAACATAATACGCATAGCTCAGCCGAAAAAAAACTCTTATACTCCGTCAGACGAAGAAATTTGGTCTTAAAATTTCAAGTGAACGAAAAATAAATAAAACAGGTTTTTATAAAATGGATTTGATGGAATACATATCAAAAGAGCTTTTTTTAAAATATAATATATCAGCCACATACGGTGTTACGGCAGATTCCGTAAACGAATTACAAGCCGAAAATAATATTATATATCCGGTGATGGTAAAAGCTCAAGTTCCCGCCGGAGGACGCGGAAAAGCGGGAGGAATAAAATACGTCACAAACCGCGATGAAATGCTCGAAGCCGCTGAAGCGATATTCAAACTAAAAATAAAAGGTTATGAAGTCAAAAAAGTAATGGTCACGGCAGCAGCCGAAATAGAAAAAGAGATTTATCTCGCTATAACTCTAGACAGATCAAATATGTGCCCTGTCATCCTATACAGTGAATCCGGAGGGATAGATATTGAATCCAACGCTTCCCTTATACGTAAAGTTCAAGTAAATCCGCTTATCGGACCGATGGGTTATACTTCGAGGTATTTGAATAGTTCTCCTGAATTTGATAAAATATTAAACTCTCTGTATCGGCTGTTCATCGATTACGACTGTTCATTATGTGAAATAAATCCGCTTGCTATAACTCCGGAAGGCGATTTTATAGCGGTTGACGGAAAAATAGTTATCGACGACAGCGCGCTTTACCGCCATTCCGATTTAGATGTTTACCGGAATTTATATCCTAAAAACAAACTTGCGGTTGAAGCCGAAAAGTACGGCTTTTTATACATACCCTGCGAGCAAAGCGGTGACATCTCCGTTATCAGCAACGGTTCCGGTATGCTGATGTCGTGCATTGACGCTATATCAAAGGAAAACATGGCTGTTTTAGCGACACTCGATCTCGGAGGAGGGGCGACTGCCGAACGTATACGCGAAGCTATACGGATAGTTGCTTCAGAAGCAGGTGTTTCGCAGATACTGATAAACATTTTCGGAGGGATAACCAGATGCGATGAAGTTGCGTTAGGAATTAAAGATGCTTTTCTGAAATACGATATAAAAATTCCTTTCACTGTGCGGCTTGAAGGCACAAACAAAGAAGCAGGTCTTGAAATTCTCCGTCCGCTGGGAAATATTTTGAACGCTTCGGGATTGGCGGAGGCTGTAAAAATCATTTCAGCCAATAAAAAAACAGGAGGTTTTCCTGTATGAGTATACTAATCGATAAAAATACCCGTTTGCTGGTACAGGGAATTACCGGACGCGAGGGCAAGTTCCACACCGAACAAATGCTTGCTTACGGAACGAATATCGTAGCAGGAGTAACTCCGGGAAAAGGCGGAAGCGAAGTTTTAGGAGTCCCCGTTTACAATACTGTCCGTGAAGCAAGAGATGAAACCGGCGCTGACTGCTCTGTTATATTTGTCCCGGCTTCCTATACGGCTGCGGGAGCATACGAAGCTATCGACGCGGGAATCGGCTGTGTTATAACTATTGCCGAACATGTACCCGTTCACGATATGATGAAACTTTGGTGGATTGCGAAAGCCGCGGGAGTAAGGCTGATAGGACCTAATTCCTTCGGGATAATATCTCCCGGTAAATCCAAAGCGGGTTTTATGGCACACAGTATATTCAGCGAAGGAAATGTCGGAATAATGTCACGCTCCGCAACCAATTGTTACGAAACCGTTTATATGATGACAAAAGCGGGGTACGGTCAAAGCACATGCGTCGGTATCGGCGGAGATATGATTCCCGGGTTATCTTTTTCCGATATACTGCCGCTCTTTGAAAACGATATTCAAACAAAATCAATTGTCTTAATAGGTGAAATAGGCGGAAGTGCAGAAGAAGAAGCTGCGGAGTACATAAAAGCGCATGTTACAAAACCCGTAATAGCTTTCATTGCGGGGAAAAACGCCCCGAGGGGAAAAAGCATGGGACACGCGGGAGCTATTGTTTCAAGCGACGGAACAGGAAGTGCGCAAAACAAAGAAAAAGCTCTGACTTCCGCAGGAGTTTATATTGCAGAATCCACATTTGATATAATAGAATTGTTGAAAAAATTATGAGAACAAAAAGAAGATCGTTATTTAATCCTCTTGTCTTGATATTGATTGTATTAGTTGGTTTGCTGACAGCGGTTCTAATATTTTTTGCGTCGAATTATTTTTCCCTGAAAAATGCCGAACCTGCCGATGTTACCGCAGATACTTCCGTTGAAACAAAACCGATAACCGAAACCGGACAGGATGAGCAGCTAAAGCAGCTTCAAGAGCTTATTGTGCAAAACGAAAAGCTTATCGGTGAGATAAAATCAATCGAAACCGAAAGAAATTCTCTTATGGAAAAACTTTCTGAAAGTGAAATCGGTAAAGCAGACCTTGAGCGTCTGTGCGAAGAATTGCAGGATAAGATAAACAAAAAACAAACCGAACTCGACTTGATAAAGCAAAGTATTGAAGATATATCAAAAAATCTTGATATAAACATAAAAGACCAGTTAAAGATATACACGGATCTTGCAAACTTGCTTGCAAATCCCCTGCCGATTGAGAGAACGGTTGAAGTTACCGACGAAGAGGGAAATACGACGCAAGAATTAATACAGGTAAACCCTCAGGTCGCTCTGTATTATGAAGATATTGATGCGGGCTATACATATTCTTTTAATTCGGATACCGTACTCGACCCGGCGAGCATGATAAAAGCCCCGTTTATTTTATCATTGCTGATTGCGGCATCCGAAGAAGAAAAAGCTATCGCCGAGCTGCGTGAAAAAGCTGACCCGGACAAACCGTTTGAAGAACCCGAACGCGTTTACGATATGACAAAAAAGATAACCTATTCGAAAAAAGAATATTATCAATCCGGAACAGGAGAGATAGTTGACAGCGAAGACGGAACGGAATATACCTATCTCGAGCTGTTTTATCATGTCCTTGAATGCAGCGACAACGTGGCTTATGCTGTCCTGAGAAAAGAATACGGTTCGGTTTTATTCAGTAAATTTGTCGTAAACAATAAGCTTTCGTCATTGCTTCAACCTGGAAATACAATGAGTACATATGACGCCGTTAAAATCATGAAGCTGATATACGAATTCACCGAAAGCGACGCTTATTACGCCGCTTTTATGAAGGATGCCATGCTGACAAGCAAACATAGCGTTATGATAGCCTCCTCCGTTTCGCCTTATGAATGCGCTCATAAATACGGCTGGGATACCGATTCTTACTGCGATATGGGTATAATATACGCCGAACGCCCTTATGCGTTGGCTATTATGACAAATTACGATTCCGGAGGACGTGAAGTAAACACATATGTTCAGTCTATTATAAAAAAAATAAACGCATTACATAAAAATTTACTTAAAATAAATCCTCCCCCCGAGCCTGAAACCGAGCTTGAAACCGAAAACCCAGAGAACGCTTAAGAAGGCTTTTTGAACCAAAAAGCCCCCTTAAGAATCCCGAAAAAGCCTGTTTTGCTGCCACTTACCTTTTGTATTCACATATTTTAAATGTTTTGTTACTTTTTCAAAAAGTAAATCGTTCCTTAAAATTCCCAAAAAAGCCTGTATTGCTGCCACTTACCTTTTGTATTATCTATAAATAAATGTTTTGTTACTTTTTCAAAAAGTAAATCGCTCCTTAAAAACATCCGCCAGTGCAATTATATTTTCTACCGGAACATCATCCGGAACTTGATGAGTAGGAGCGGCAATAT
>JAVBPA010000086.1:0-10269 GCA_031549925.1 Eubacteriales bacterium | reverse complement strand
AGGTTTACATTCTATCGTTTCTGTTTTATATGAGGGACTCAATCCATACAATATAATTCCTGCGCGGACCATATCCATTTTGTAATTTTTAAAATTTATTATCCCGGCGCTGTTTGAAGTATGTTTTGTTTTTATATAAATATTGTTGCTTTCTAATTTTTGAACTATATTATTAAAACGCCGGTATTGAATTTCAGTATATTCTATCAGCGGATTATCGGAATTTGCAAAATGAGTGAATATACCTTCAATATTTATTTTTTTTATGTTATATGTTTTGATTATTTCATTTGCTGATGATTCGTTTAACAAATCATTTTCCGATACATAATAACCCAAACGGTTCATTCCCGTATTCAATTTTATATGGCTGCGCAGTATTCCGTTTTTTATATTATCTGCGAGATCCTTTGCGTAATCGTATGAAAAAATAGTTTGTATTATATTATTATCAATTATTTCCTGTACATCGGAAGGAAAAGAATATCCTAAAATTAATATATCAGAATCTCCCACATAAGCTTTTATTTCTATCGCTTCCCGTAAATTCGCGACTCCGAATATTCTGGCTCCCGTATTTTGATATAAAGCTTTTGCACATTCTTTTGACCCGTGACCGTAAGCATTAGCTTTTAAAATACACATAATATCAGTTTTATTGTTTGAATCGCAGTTTATATAATTATATATTAAATTATAATTTTCAATTAATTGTTTAATATCAATTTCTGCGGTTGTGAGGGATTTCATTTTGGATTATACCTTTTTTTTCTGTTTTTTATTTTTCTTCCTCTCAGGTATGCTATTATAAAGACATATAAAATTAAAACGACAAAAAACAAAACGACTATTACAATAAATTGCTTTGATGATACAATTGCTAAAATAATTGATTGTATATACAGCCACCCGCTTCTCGGGACATTTGTTTTTGTTATCAAATCTGTTTGTCCGATAACTTTATCGTTATAAATCGCGGTTAATAATCCGATTACTTCACCTTCGGATACCGGAGCTATTAATTCATTTTTATATAGGTTATAACTGAATTGAACTTCGCTTGTTATATCAACATCATTCGGGAGATACAAATCAAGCTTTTTTGATGGCATTAAAGTAATATAATCAAGTTTATTTGATAATTTTACGGGAATTTCACAAACCACTTCTGAAGTGCTTAGTATTGTTTTGTAAGAAAAATTTGAATATGCCCATGAAAGCAAATCCGCGCATACTATATATGAATATATAAATTCTTCATCGCTTTCAGCTCCCATAACAATACATAAATAATCTGTATTATCTTTTATTGCCGTTGCTACAATACAATTTCCGGCTTCTTTTGTGCTTCCCGCATTCATACCGTAGATAGATTTGGATTTGTATTTATATTCAATATTTGTTGCGATAAAAAAGTTTCTGTTGTAAATTTTTCTTTCTTTTGATTTATTTGTTTTAGGTATTGTAAAATGTTCAAGCCTTGCGATTTCGTTGAATATAGTATATTTATGTACATATAAAGCTATTTTAGCAATATCGGATATAGTAGTTACCATATCTTCGTTATGAATTCCGGTTACATTCGTATATGTTGTGCTTAAAGCCTCAAGTTCTTTTGCTTTTTCATTCATCATATATATAAAAGCATCAACACTTCCCGCCGCTACAGAAGCAAGAACGATAGCGGCGTCATTTGATCCGCCGATAATCATTGCATGAAGCAATTGATTTATTGTAACGATTTCTCCGGTCCGCAGATTTATATTATTACCAGAAACTCCTCTTAACATAGATTTTTCTATGGTAATTTCCCTATCAAGCGAGCTTCCGAGTTTATCGATAACTATAGCGGCTGTCATCAGCTTTACAGTCGGACCCGGATATATCAATGTATCCGCGTTTTTTGTATATATAAGCGATTTACCTGTAATATTATATAAATATACTCCAGCGGCTTTTTCAATATTCGGATATTCCAAAGCATACACAGATATAAACAAAAACGGAATTAGTATAATGGTTATCAAAAAAAAGTAAATAAAATTTTTCATTTTAATTATAACTTTTTAATTTCTAAGACTTTGGATCGGAGCGGGGATTCTTCCGCCGCGTTTTATAAATATTTCCGGAGATTTTAAATTTACTGGCATTATAGGCGCATATCCTAAAAGTCCTCCGAATTCGATTGTATCACCTACATTTTTACCGTAAGCCGGAATTAATCTTACTGCTGTTGTTTTGTTATTTATAATACCGATTGATATTTCATCTGCAATTATACCGCATATTACCGCTTCCGAGGTATCACCGGGAATCGCTATCATATCAAGTCCCACCGAACAAACGGCAGTCATGGCTTCAAGTTTTTCAATAGAAAGAACTCCGGCGGCTGCCGCATCAATCATTCCTTTGTCTTCTGAAACCGGAATAAATGCGCCTGATAATCCTCCCACATGCGAGGAAGCCATAGTTCCTCCTTTTTTTACTGCATCATTGAGCATCGCAAGCGCGGCTGTTGTTCCATGCGAACCGCACATTTCAATTCCCATAGCTTCGAGTACATGTGCCACAGAATCTCCTACAGCGGGAGTGGGAGCTAAAGAAAGGTCAACTATACCAAAAGGAACACCCAACCTTGTTGATGCTTCGTAAGCGACCAGCTGCCCCATACGCGTTATTTTAAAAGCTGTTTTCTTTATGATATCGGCTAAATCGCCAAGTGAAACATCTTTTCCGGTTCTTTCAATTGCTTTAGCTACGACACCAGGTCCTGAAACACCTACATTTATAACTGTTTCCGGTTCTCCTATTCCGTGAAATGCTCCTGCCATAAAAGGGTTGTCTTCCGGTACATTAGCAAATACAACAAATTTAGCGCAACCGATTGAATTATTGTTTCGTGTTTTATATGCGGTTTTTTTGATAATACTTCCCATTTGTATTATTGAATCCATATTAATACCGGCTTTTGTAGTAGCCACATTTACGGATGAGCATACATGGACAGTTTCGGCTAAAGCGTCAGGTATAACAGATATTAAATTATCGGCTCCTTTTGTAGATCCTTTGTGAACTAATGCTCCGAATCCGCCTATAAAATTTATTCCCAATTCATTTGCGGCTCGGTCCAGTGAAATTGCAGCTTTTATAAATCCGTCCGGTGATAAATTTCCTCCAGCTATAGAAACCGGAGTAACAGAAACACGGCGGTTTACTATGGGAATACCGTACATTTTTTCTATATCGGTACAGCAGGGAACAAGTTTTTCGGCTGTCTTTGTTATTTTATCATAAATTTTTGTGCAAAAACCTTTTTCATCGTCAGAAAGACAATCAAGCAGTGAAATCCCCATCGTAACAGTTCTTATATCGAGATTTTCACTGCGTATCATATCTATAGTTTCAAGTATATCTTTTGAATTAATCATTTTAATTTTCCCGCAATATTAAATTTGATTTTATATTCTATGCATAGAATTAAAAATATCTTCATGCATTGTGCGTATTTCAAGATTCTTTTCTTTTCCGACTTCATTCATATAATCGATAAAATCATTGAATGATATAGACATTTCATCTATATCGACAAGCATGATCATTGCGAAATATTCATGTAAAACACTTTGCGTAATATCGATAATATTTACTTTAAATTCAGTGCATTTTGCACTTACAGCAGCAATAATACCAAAATTATCTTTTCCTATAACAGTTATAAAAGCTTTCATTTATATTTTTTTTAATCCTTAATAATTTATTATTTATTATAATTTATTATAATTTATTATATTTACTATAATAGAGCGACCAACCGGTCGATTAGCATAGAATTTTCAAGTCCGGAACTTTTTATTTTTATATCGGTTTCATCGCATAACTTGATTATTTTATAAATATGTTTTTCTTCATATTTTTTTAATGAATTCAAATAAAGACCAACCCTGTATTGATGAATACCGGTTTTTACTGAAATATCATTTGCTGTCATACCTGCTTCTGATAAAATTTTTATTTGAATCATATCGCAGAATATACGAGATATAGAAGCTAATATAACTTCAGGCTTATTTGCCGCCGCGAAAGAATTTTTATTCATTTTTAAATCATTGAGAATCTTGTAAACTTCTGTTTTTTTTCCATTCATTACGGCTTCGGATATTGCGAATTCTTCAAAATCATCAACTAATACAGTAACATTTTCTATATCATCCCGTAAAATTTCGTTTCTGTTTTGAGCCAGTACATATGAACACAGCTTTGATATTTCATTTGATAATAATGTCATGGATGATTTACATCTGTCGATTAACATTTCACATAAGTTGATTTCGATATTTATGTTTTGTGATGTAAAATGTTTATTTACCCATGAAATTAATTTTTGAACACTTTCCTTCGGAAATTCGACCGGAGTTAAATACTTACATAAATTTTCGTGTATTTTAGAAGGTTTTTTTAATGTGCCTGAATCATAAGAATCCGCTTTCATATAAAAAATCAAGATACATTTTTCAAAACCAATTTTGCAAATAGCGGAAAGAGTTTCACAAATCGTGTTTAAATCAGCTTCTTTTATTTGTTTTGCATCCAAATCATGAACAGATACAAGCTTATATTCAAAAAACATAGAGGGAGTTATTATATAATCATATATATCACTGAGTGATGAAATAAAATCATCAATTTTCTCCGCACTGTATCTTTTTATCGAAAAAGCGGCTTCTGATTGATTAGCGGATATAATATTTTTGGTTTCGGTGTAACAAAAATATTTCATATATTCTTCTTCGCCAAAAAAAATATAACCGCCTGAAGGATCATTTTTTAATAATTTTCTGTATTCTGAAGCATTCATAATATTTTATATTTCATTTACAGTTATATACATATGACTGTATTCTGTTTTAATTCCAGCCATTTCGATAAAATAATCAATTATTATTTCGCCGCCGGAAAATGTCATATTATTTTTTATATATTTAGTGTATACATTTAATTCAAAGGGAGGAAGAAAATTTAAATTATAAACACACCGCTGTCTTTTTACATCAGAATTAAAAACCAAAAGAGTAGAATATGATCCGTTTCTTACCATTGTTATTTGGTTTGGTAATCTCTGGTTAAAAGATATTAATGTCGATGATCCCTCAAATCCTGTCAATTCACTTTCTTTGTACGATAGTTCAATACATCCGTTTTCTTCTGATATATATCCGTCTGTGGAAAAAGATATTTCATTAACAGAATTATCATCATCCGGCAAAATGATTTTTTTCATTATATTAATAATGTCGTCATTATCATCAAAAAAATCATCATCTGTAAATCCGTTTGAAAATATATTGTCAGATAAAAGGGTTGTAATAGTTGAATGCATATCTATTTTAACTGATTTTTTAACTTTTTTTTCTTGAATTTCAAAACACATATCATCTCACAATTTTTTGTTTGATAGAATAATCAATGAATTATTTTATCACAAAATAAGTTTAAAGTCAATTAAGAGGGGAATAAATAATATTAACATGTATTTGAATAAATCGTTTTGAAAGATAAATTATTATGAAAATAAATAAATTAAACAAAAAAATAAAATATATAATATTACTTATTTTACCTTCGCTTATAATATCGGGTTCGCTTTTTTTATGGAATATCATATTTTATAAAATAAATAGTATTGATGAACCGAATATTAATGTTTCAGAATTATATTCAGTTGAAAAAATGCAAAAAATGCTTTCTGTTCTTGGTTTTTATACCGGAGATATTGATGGTTTGAATAATATAAAAACTTCTGAAGCTATCAGGAATTTTCAATTATTTTACGGTTATGAGGGAAAAGGGTCATCAGATCCCGCTTTATATCAATTATTGTACAATGAATATCTGAAATCATCGCAGGATTATAACGAAAATGATATAATGCTTCTGGCAAGATTAATTGAAGCCGAAGCGGGGGAGGGAACATGGTATGAAATGATTTCGATTGGAAACACCGTTCTATCCCGTATTGAAAATCCTGCTTATCCGAACACACTTGCGGGGGTTATATTTGATCTGGGAGCCTTTAAAAGCGTTAAAAACGGCAAAATATGGTGTATTCCGTCAAATAAAGCAATATCAGCGGCACAAGATTCGTTATACGGTATTTTAAAATAATATACTATTTTCTTTTTTTCTCATAAATACGCATTTCAACACGTCTTGATATTATATCGGCGCTTTCTATAACCACAGCTACACGCATACCGAGTTCATATATCGAATATCCGCATTTTAAAGTCATAGAACGTTCGTCATAATTAAAATAACCGTCAAGCGAAGAAATCGGGACAAGACCTTCGCATGTATTTTCAAGTTCCACAAAAAATCCAAAAGGTGTTACGGAACTTATTATACCATCATAGATTTTTCCGATTTGTTCGCTCATGAAAATTGTTTTATATAAATTTTCAATATCTCTTTCAGCGCTCACGGATTTTAATTCATTTTCAGAAGATAATTTAGCCGCGTTTTCCGCAAAAGAAACCATTTTATTATAATTAACATCTTCCATATTTCCCTTTAAAACAGTTTTAACTATTCTATGAACGGCAAGATCTGGATACCGTCTTATAGGAGATGTAAAATGACAATATTTATCAATTGATAATCCGAAATGCGGATGAGAAGTAGAACTGTATCTCGCTTTCATTTGCGATCTTAACATAACATAAGAAACTGTACTGCCCAAACCATAACTTTTAGCTTCTTCCAAAATTTGAGCGAATGAAGATGATCTTATATTTTTAACTCTCAGCGGAGCGATATTTAAACCTAAGTTATGTGCGAATACTGAAAATATCTGTATCTTTTCAGGTGAGGGATTTTCATGTATACGGTAAACGCAAGGCATGTCCTGCCAAAAAAGCCATTCAGCTACCGCTTCATTTGCGCATAACATAAATTGTTCTATAATACGTTCGGTTATTCCGCGTTCGCGTTTAATTATATTTACAGGTTTTCCGTTTTCTATTATGATTTTTGCTTCATTTGTTTCCAGTTCCAAAGCACCGCGTTTAATACTTTTTTTATTTAAAATATCATATAATGATAATATATCAGAAAATGAATTATTATATATAATTTTATATTTATCTATAAACGGTGATGAAATACCATTTTTAATAAGATCATTCAATTCACTGTAAACTCCGCGAACAACAGATTTTATAACCGCTTCTGTTAATTCGCAACCGATAATTTCGCCCTCTCCGTTTAATGTTATAAAAACAGATAATGTATATTTATCAGTATCAGCATTTAACGAACAGCATCCGTTTGATAAGCTTTCCGGAAGCATAGGAATAACACGGTCGTTAAAATAAACGCTTGTGCCGCGTTCTAGAGCTTCATTATCTATTGAAGAATTTTCTTTTACATAATGTGAAACATCGGCGATGTGCACTCCTAATATATAATTATCTCCGTTTTTTTCAACGGAAATAGCATCGTCCAAATCTTTTGCATCTTCGCCGTCTATCGTAAATATTATCTTATTACGTAAATCTGTTCTACCGGCAACAGAAATTTCTTCCTTTGATACTTCGTCCGCTTCGGTTATGGTATTTGCGTCAAAAGTTGTTTTTATTCCGTTTTCATGGAGTATTGCGTTGTAATTTGCTTCAGATGAATCACTTGCACCGAATGAACAAACAATATAACCCTTAGCATCCGATGAAACGGTATGATAATCAGATATATTAGCTTCGACTTTGTCTCCTATTTTATAATTATCAATATTATCAATAAGAGTTAAAAAATTAATATGACGATCGTCTGATTTAATATAATAGTGTGTTTTTTGTCCTTTTATATATGATGGAAGTAATTTTAGTGTTCCGATAACGCTTTTTAATTTATGCTCTATAATTTTTATTATTTTTCCTTCTCCGCTGCGTTGTTCACCCGCGCTGACAGGAGATTTCATTAATATTAAAACAATGTCATCATCAACCGCTAAAAACCCGCTATCATCCGCGGAATTTTCCGGTGAAATATAAAGATCACCTCCGCAGCGTTTTCTGTATTCTTCATCCGGCACAAAAAAACCGAATTTTTTCGCATTCGATTTATATGTTCCTCTTATATATCCTATTGCTTCTGTAGACGATATTTTATCTTTTTTAATATATGCGATTTTTCCTTCGCCGATTAGTTTTTGTATTACTTCATAAAAATCAGCATAAGATGAAATACTATTAAAATTTAAAAACAGTTCATCAATTTTTTGAGGAATATAATTTTTCGCTGTTATATATTCATGTACTCTGTTGTATAAATCCATATTTTTACCTATAATTCTAAAAGTTATTATATAAAATCAAAATTTGTTTTTTAATATTCATATATATAGTATAAATAAAATCCGCCTTTGTTAAACCAAAGGCGGGAAAATATTTTTATGTGTTACCGTCAACAATATCGGATTCTTCAGCAGATGTTGTATCTTCTGGAATTTCTGCCGTTGTATCGGCTACCGTTGTCGTTTCTGTTTGTTCGTCTTCTAGATAATCGTCAAGCCATTTGTCAAAATCAATTCCGGTTTCAGGTTGAATAACATAAACTACGATAACGATTATTACAAATATTATTGAAATGACAGTCGTTAATTTGCTTAGCATTTTATCAATAGTTTTGCCTTTCGTCTTACCGAAAAACGTCTCCGCTCCGCCCGCTATGGAACCGGAGAGATTATGCGATTTACCGGACTGCATTAAAACTGCTATGATTAAAAAAACGGCTGATACCAGCAAAAAGATTCCTAAAATTAAATTTAAAACATCCATAAAAACCTCCACGTATTTACACTGATCTTTTATATATTTTATCTATGTAAATAATCTAATATTCATATGATTATATATATGTCTCAAAAATTCATTATTTTATTACATGAAAAGATTGCTGACATATTTCTAGACAGTAGCGTTATTATAACACAAATTAATGGAAAATGCAATATGTATAAAAAATATTTTTTATACTTTTTACATAATAATTTAGATTTAATACAATTTGCATTTATAAAATTACAGAATTTTAATCTAAAAAAATCATCAAAAATTTTTGTTATATTCTATTAAAATATTTTCATCTATTCTGCGTACAACGCTTTGATTATATGAAAAAAAGTATTTTGACCAAAAATTACACGCAATCGGATTAATACTTTCAAAATCAACTCCCAATAAATTATATCCTTCGCTTTTTAATATCGGTATCGCATAATTTATAAGTGACTGCATTATCCCAAGTCCCCTATGATCAGGAGTACAATAAGCTCCTCCGATATGAATATAATCGTCTGATGAACAAACAAATGTTTCTCCGTCTTTTGATATTTTTAGAAATGCAACTATATTGTCTTTATATCTGGCGGCAAAAAATCTGGATTTATTATTGAAACATGAATTTATAAAATTTTCTTTTGTTTCGGGTTTTCTCGACATAAAAAACAGACTCTTCTTATGATGATCAAAAAGCATTAAATACAGAGGATATACCAACACATAATCCAGTATATCAAGCTCTGAATATTTGTAATTTTCGTTTGTTATAAAATCAATATTTTTCATCGGACGCACAGCGTCAACACAGCGCATCCCGAAACCGTATTTGAAAAAAAGTTCATTTGATGCTACATCATGTGAATACAATGATACAGCATGACTGACCGCTCCGGCTTTTACCCATAAATCAGCAGCTTTTTGATAAAGTAATGTATATAGATTAATATTTTTTTCATTTGTTATACCGTTTGAACCCATAGGAGAAAAAACTCCGGAAACTTCTGTAGATCCGAAAGCACGCAAAAAGGGCGGAGTACCGCATAAATAACCGATTATTCCGCCCTCGTCATATGCTTTAACACTACAATTATTATTTCCGAAGCCAGCCAAAAAATCTATATTTATTTTTTCCGGCAAAACCGGATTTTTAATACGTTCTTTATAATAATTCTTTTTCGCAATATAAAATACTTCTTCAATATCCGAGGAAAATAGTAAATCTATATTTATCATTTTTTATTACTATGATAAATATCCGTCTTCCAATCCAAGCGGAAGAGGAGCAGGGCGTGAGCAGGAAGAATCAAGAGTTAATATTTTTTGTGTATCGTTTGAATCGTGTATTGACTGCATGATATCAAGAACATGATATGCCATATCACCATGAGCGCGTTGCACTCCTCCTTCGAGCAGCACACGGCACATATCAGAAACA
>JAVBPA010000032.1:0-28784 GCA_031549925.1 Eubacteriales bacterium | reverse complement strand
TGCCGACAGTACCGTTCCGGGTCCTCAAGGTCCAGTGGGTCCGATGGGTCCGCAGGGCGAAACAGGTCCGGCAGGTGCCGATAGTACCGTTCCGGGTCCTACAGGTCCGATGGGTCCGCAGGGTCCTCAAGGCGAAACCGGTCCGGCAGGTGCCGACAGTACTGTTCCGGGTCCTACAGGTCCAGTGGGACCGCAGGGTCCGCAAGGTGAAACCGGTCCGGCAGGTGCCGACAGTACTGTTCCGGGTCCTCAAGGTCCAGTGGGACCGCAGGGTCCGCAAGGTGAAACCGGTCCGGCAGGTGCCGACAGTACCGTTCCGGGTCCTCAAGGTCCGATGGGTCCTCAAGGTCCGCAGGGAGCAGATGGGTTAAGAGGTCTCCAAGGTGTTGAAGGTCCTCAAGGTCCGCAGGGCCCGCAGGGAATTGATGGATCGCAAGGTCCTCAAGGAAGTGAAGGACCTCAAGGTCCTCAAGGTCCTCAAGGTTTACAAGGTCCAATAGGTATTCAAGGTCCCGAAGGATTAAGAGGTTTAAAAGGAGATGTAGGTCCGGAAGGTCCTGCTGGTCCTCAAGGTCCTGCTGGTGTCGATTCATCCGGTTCTCTTATTCCTTATAGTACAGGTTCATCAATTTCTATATATATGGATTCTAATCAACACCCACAATCTATCGGATTTGGTACACATGGTGAATTACCTCATCCTATAGTAGATGGAATATTGGAAACTAGCGGCGGTCTTGTTTCCGGTTTTCCTTTTTATACTTCCCGTGATTGTGTAATAACCGATATGGGAGTATCTATGATGGTTATTGAATCCATTGATTTAGGATCTGCTTCTGCAAATATGTATGTACAATTATTTTATAAAACTGATACTCCTCATTTCATTTCTATTCCGGAAAGCAAATTAGTTATGACGCCTATTTTGACCGGCAATATAATCAGCGGTACAACGTTCGAAGGTAAACTTAACAATTTGAATATTCCGGTAGTTGCCGGAACAAGAATTATGTTTATTATTCACAAGGATGTTATCCAAGATAATGCAACATTAAGCATAAATGCCATGATGAGCGGAAGTATTAATATCAGAAATAATTAATTAATTGAAAAACGGGAGGTATTCGCTTCCCGTTTTTAATATATACTTTTTTATTAAGTAATATGTATTATTATTATAATCGGTATTATAAAATTAATAATTACCGGTATGAGATAATTCATAAACCAATCATTTTCATTCGTTTCAATTATTTTTTAATGTATGATAATATTTTTTCCCAATCAAAATAAAGATGTAATAAAACTCATATTTTTTCTGTTTGATTTTTTATTGACATATTAATAGCGATCAATTATAATAAATAAAACTGTATTTATTGTCAAGAGGATCGCTTAAATGAAATATTTATGTTTTTATGATAATGAAATTAATAAAGATGAAGATAGAATAATGGCATTATCAGCCGCAACTAAAATAAATTATATTGTTTCCGTTATTTGTAAATTTACGGAAGTTGAAATTATATCGCCTTCTTGGACAAATCATAAAAAGGGTTTTTTTAAATCCAAAAAATATTCGATTGATGAAAAAACATCAGTAAGACTTTTTGCTTCATTCGGTGCTAATAACAGAATAACCAAAAAAATTCGTTATTTATATTCCTTGTTTCAAACTTTCATATATATTATTTTTAACACAAAAAAAGATGAACCTGTTTTACTTTATCATTCCATTGCAATGATTAAAATAGTAAAAATAGCGAAAATAATAAAAAAATTTAAACTTATATTGGAATTGGAAGAAATATACGGTGACGTTACAGAGTCAAATAAAACTATTAAAAAAGAATTGAATTTTTGCAAATTAGCCGATGCATTTATTTTTTCTACAATATTATTAAACGATAAAATAAATAAAAATAATAAACCTTTCGTTGTTGTTCTTGGTACTTATAAAATTGAAAAAAATAAAAATGTTTCATTTAATGATGATAAAATCCATATTGTTTATGCGGGAACTTTTGATCCTCTCAAAGGAGGAGTGCTAATCTCTGTAGAAATATCGAAATTTTTAAATGAAAAATATCATTTACATATTTTGGGATTTGGTAATGATAATGAAAAACAAAATATTATTTCTTTAATAAACAATATTTCAAAACAAACAAAATGTAAAATTACATTTGACGGCTTAAAAAGCGGCGATGAATATATAGAATTTATTCAAAAATGTCAAATTGGTTTAAGTACACAAAATCCTAACGCAAAATTTAATGATACATCATTCCCTTCAAAAATATTATCATATATGTCTAACGGTTTAAGAGTTGTAAGTGTTAAAATAAAAGCAATCGAACAATCCGAAGTCAGTGAATGTTTATATTATTATGAAAAACAAACCCCAAAAAACATTGCAGATGTAATTATGAAAATTGATATAAATGATAATTATAACGGGCGGGAAAAAATAAATTTTTTAGCCGAAAATTTTGATAAAAATTTATATAATATGTTAAAAATATTCTTACCATTATGAAAAGATTTCTATACTCTAAAAAACAAAAAAGCAGTTAATAATGTGAAATTTAACTGCCTTTTTTATTTCATACTTATTATATATAAATATCGTTTTTAATCGAATATAAAATTATTATAAATAATTCTTAATATTTATGGGTCTTTTTTATATTATCAAAAATTTTTAATTTGTTTTAATACTTATCTGTATATATAAAATAATAATCCGAATATTTGTCCGTAATATTTTAATATTCTTATTTTAGGGTATTGACCTTTTATTTTTTTTATGTTACACTGTAAATTGGCACACTATTAAATGCGAAAATTATTTTCACCTTTCTCGACATGTTTTATCAAATAATTCATGTTTTATAAAAGGAGTTTATATATGAAACCGCAAAATTTACGTGACACAAAATTTAAATTAAAAAGCGATTACACCCCTCAGGGAGATCAACCCAAAGCGATTGATTTACTTTCGTCCGGCGTTGAAACCGGAATGAAAGAACAAACATTGCTTGGCGTAACAGGATCCGGAAAAACCTTTACAATGGCTAATATTATTCAAAAATTACAACGTCCTACATTGGTATTAGCGCATAATAAAACTCTTGCCGCACAGCTTTGTTCCGAATTCCGCGAATTTTTTCCCGAAAACGCGGTTGAATATTTTGTTTCATATTACGATTATTATCAACCGGAAGCATATATTCCGGGCAAAGATGTTTATATCGAAAAAGATTCCATGGTTAATGATGAAATAGACAAGCTCCGTCACAGCGCAACTTCTTCATTATTTGAACGTCGTGATGTTATTATTGTCTCTTCTGTTTCATGTATTTTCTCTTTGGGAGATCCTGAACAATATGAAGAACTTACTTTAACTTTACGTTCTAAAATGACGATGGAACGCGATGAATTGATACAGCGCTTGATTGCGATAAGTTATGACAGAAATGACATAAATTTCGTCCGAGATAAATTCAGGGTAAGGGGAGATGTTGTTGAAATATTCCCGCCTTCATCCGATTCAAAAGCTATACGCGTTGAATTTTTCGGAGACGAAATAGAAAGAATATCCGAAATTAATACTATAACCGGTGAATTAATTCATGACTTGAAGTTTGTTTCAATCTTCCCTGCTTCGCATTATGCGATATCGGATGAAAAAAAAGATGCAGCTCTCGGTATGATCGAAGAAGAAATGATTGAGAGAATAGATTGGTTTAAAGCACAGGGAAAATTGATAGAAGCCCAGCGTATTGAAGAAAGAACAAGATATGATCTTGAAATGATGCGTGAAATAGGATATTGCTCGGGAGTTGAAAATTATTCGCGTGTATTTTCAGGACGCGATCCGGGTTCAACTCCATATACTTTAATGGATTATTTTCCTGATGATTTTTTACTTTTCGTTGATGAATCCCATGTAACACTACCGCAGGTAAGAGGAATGTCGGGCGGAGACCATGCAAGAAAAAGAAATTTAATCGAATACGGATTCCGTCTTCCCTCAGCTTATGACAACCGTCCGCTTTACTGGGAAGAATTTAACACTAAAATAAATCAAGTTATTTATGTTTCCGCAACACCTGCCGAATACGAACGTTCACGTTCTTCTCAAATTGTTGAACAAATTATACGTCCTACAGGATTAATAGATCCGGAAATAGAAGTACGTCCGGTAAAACGTCAGATAGATGATTTAATCGGTGAAATACGTGAACGCGCCGATAAAAATGAACGAGTACTGGTTACAACTCTGACAAAAAAAATGGCTGAAGATTTAACCGAATTTTTAGAAATGAATTTGATTAAAGTTAAATATATACATCATAATGTGGAAACAATGGAACGCATTGAAATTATACGTGATTTGCGTCTCGGAGCTTTTGATGTTCTAGTCGGAATAAATCTGCTCCGTGAAGGTCTTGACATACCGGAAGTTTCACTTGTCGCAATATTAGATGCAGATAAAGAAGGCTTATTGCGAAGTGAAACATCATTAATACAAACTGTAGGAAGAGCTGCCCGAAATGATGCGGGAAAAGTTATCATGTATGCGGATACAATTACCCGTTCTATGAAAGCAGCTATTGATGAAACTAACCGCCGCCGTAAATTACAAATTGAATACAATAAAGAACATGGAATAACACCGAAAACTATTTCTAAAGCTGTACGTGATTTAATTGAAACAAAAAAGAAATCGGATGAAACAAAACCTTTACCGAAATTACCACCCAGAGAAAAAATGAATGAAACTGAACGTTTACGTTTAATTGAAGAAATGACACGTGAAATGAAAGAAGCGGCAAAAGCTCTTGAATTTGAAAGAGCGGCTTATTTGCGCGACCAAATTGCTAAAATAAGCGCAAAATAATATCATACAAAAGGAGAATTAATTTTATGATATTCCAGCCTGATTATACTAACGCGGTCAAAGCCGCACGTAATAAAAAACCGGATCGTCTTCCGTTATACGAACATATGATAAATTTTGAAATGATGGAAGAAATATTAAATAAAAAATTTATAGGTTTATCTGCGGGAAACGATAGTGAACTTACAGAATTTTATAAAAATGTATTCGAATTTTTTAGGTTAATGGGTTATGATATCATTCCGTGTGAATTTTGTATTTGTCCGGTATTACCCGGCGGAGGAGCTCTCGGTTCCCATAAAGACGGATGTATAAAAACGAGGGATGATTTTAACAAATATCCTTGGGATGAAGTATATAATATATTTTGGAAAATAGTTACCCGTCATCTTTACGCTTTAAAAAATGCGTTGCCTGCCGGAATGAAAGCTATCGGAGGAATAGGAAACGGTGTATTTGAGATAGTACAGGATTTAGTCGGATATATCGACCTTTGTTATATGAGACATGATGATCCTGATTTATACAGAGATATGTTCATTCGGGTGGGACAGCTTCAATTATCTATATGGGATAAATTTTTGAAAGAACATACAGATTCATACTGCGTCCTGCGCTGCGGTGACGATTTAGGATATAAAGATACAACCATGCTGTCCTCCGACGATATAAAAACACATATTCTTCCGGTATATGCTAAATTAGTGCAAAAAGTACATGCGGCAGGTTTTCCGTTTTTGCTTCATTCTTGCGGAAATTTACTTTCTGTATTTGATGATATAATAACAATGACAGGTATCGACGCTAAACATTCAAACGAAGATATAATAGCGACATTTGATGTATGGCTTGAACGGTTCGGAACTCGTATCGGTAATTTCGGAGGAATTGACGATGATATTTTATGCCGTTATGATAGCCAATATATAAAAGAATACATTACAGCTCTGATAAAAAAGTGCAATGAAATAAAAGAACCATATAACGGCGGTTATGCTTTTTCATCCGGAAATTCCATACCGAATTATATCCCGACATCTGCTTATATTACTATGATCGAAACAGTACGCGAACTACGCGGGGATTATAAAAATTAAGATTAATATTATAATGGAGTGAAAATGGCAAATCAATATTTAACAATAAAAGGTGCCCGTGTTCACAATTTAAAAAATATAGATTTAACAATTCCACGAGACAAATTAATTGTATTTACAGGTTTATCCGGTTCGGGTAAATCATCATTGGCTTTTGATACTTTATATGCGGAAGGTCACCGCAGATTTGTGGAATCTCTTTCATCATACGCTCGTCAGTTTTTGGGACAGCTTGATAAACCTGATGTCGATAACATAGAAGGTTTATCTCCTGCAATATCAATAGATCAAAAAACAACTTCCCGAAATCCGAGATCAACTGTGGGAACTGTTACTGAAATTTATGATTATTTGCGTCTTATGTATGCCAGAATAGGTATCCCTCATTGTCCTATTTGTAATCGTGAAATTCGTCAGCAAACAACTGACCAGATACTTGATCAAATTATGGAACTTCCCGAAAAAACACGTTTTATGATTCTGGCTCCGGTTATCCGCGGTAAAAAGGGTATGCATGAAAAAGTATTTGACGAAGCAAAGAAAAGCGGATTTGTACGTATACGCGTCGATGGCTATATGTACGATTTAAGCGAAAAATTAGAACTGGATAAAAATAAAAAGCATGATATTGAAATTGTTGTCGACCGTTTGATTATGAAAGAAGATATCAGGAGCCGTTTGAGCGATTCAGTGGAAAGTGCGCTTTCCTTATCTGAAGGAAACGTAAATGTTTTATTAATAAAAAACGATGAAACGAACGAATTGATAACATTTTCACAAAATTATGCCTGCGAAGAACACGGTATCAGCATAGGTGAATTAGCACCGCGTATGTTTTCATTTAACAATCCTTTCGGAGCTTGCCCCGAATGCAGCGGATTGGGCGAAAAACAATTAATATCCTATGAAAAAATAGTAAATACAAAAATTTCTTTGCGTGACGGAGCTATTCATGTTAACGGATTTAAATCTATTGACGATGATACATGGCTGGGTCCTGTTATGGAAGCAGTCGGCAGGGTTTATGGTTTTACTCTTGACACTCCTGTTTGCGAATTTTCAAATGAAGCTGTCGATATATTGAAATATGGTTCAAAAGGAGAAAAATTTGAAGTAATAAGACCCGATTCTCCGCCGCGTATGATGCCTGTACACGGAATAATAAATATTATTCAAGACAGATTTAATCAATCAAGAGATCCATATTATGAGGAATTTCTTGAAACTGTTCCCTGCCCTGTATGTCTTGGAACACGTTTAAAATCCGAAATATTAGCTGTTACTGTCGGAGGATTAAATATCGCTCAATTTTGCAAAATGCCTATAACAAAATCTTTAGAATTTGTTTCATCTCTTAATCTTAATAAAACTGAACAGCATATAGCGCGGGAAATATTAAAAGAAATCCGTGAACGTCTCGGATTTTTGGTTTCTGTGGGACTTGACTATTTAACTTTGTCACGCAGCGCCGGAACTCTTTCGGGAGGAGAGGCTCAGCGTATAAGACTTGCGACACAAATCGGATCTTCACTTATGGGAGTTTTATATATACTGGACGAACCTTCAATAGGACTTCACCAACGTGACAATCATAAGCTGATAAAAACTCTGAAAAAATTACGCGATGTCGGAAACAGCGTTATTGTAGTTGAACACGACGAAGAAACGATGGAAGAAGCGGATTATATAGTTGATATAGGTCCCGGGGCTGGAATACACGGAGGATATATCGTTGCTCAGGGAACTCCTGATGAAATAAAAGCTAATATTGAATCTGTGACAGGAAATTATTTATCCGGAAGAAAAAAAATAATGATACCACCCAGCCGAAGAGGAGGGAACGGAACATTTTTACATGTTATAGGAGCAAAAGAAAATAATTTAAAGAATATAGACATATCAATACCTCTCGGATGTTTTGTATGTATAACCGGTGTTTCAGGCTCTGGTAAATCCTCTTTGGTTAATTCAATTATATATAACACACTCGCGCGTGAATTAAACGGAGCATATACATTCCCCGGGAAATGTGAACGTGTTGAAGGAATTGAATGCCTAGATAAAGTTATAGCAATAGATCAAAGCCCTATAGGAAGAACACCCAGATCAAATCCGGCAACATATACAGGCTTGTTTACCGATATACGTGAACTTTTTGCTTCTACAGTCGATGCAAAAATGCGCGGATATAAAAGCAATCGTTTTTCATTTAATTTAAAAGGCGGCAGATGTGAAGCCTGCGAAGGTGACGGAGTTAAAAAAATCGAAATGCACTTTTTGCCGGATGTATATGTAACATGTGATGTTTGCAGAGGATTCAGATACAACCGTGATACTTTGGAAGTTAAATATAAAGGCAAAAATATTTATGAAGTTTTAAATATGACAGTAGAAGAGGGTTGCGGATTTTTTTCCGCTATACCGCGTTTATCACGCCGTCTCCAAACTTTGTACGATGTGGGACTCGGTTATATAAAAATCGGACAATCGTCAACAACATTATCCGGAGGAGAAGCACAGAGAGTTAAACTGGCATCCGAATTGTCAAAAAGAAGTACAGGCCGAACATTTTATATACTTGACGAACCTACAACAGGTCTTCACACAGCCGATGTTGATAAACTAATTGATGTTTTGCAACGTTTTGTAGAAAGCGGAAATACCGTTTGCGTTATAGAACATAATTTAGATATGATTAAAACATCCGATTATATTATAGATTTAGGACCTGAAGGCGGTGATGCGGGAGGCGAAATAATTGCTACCGGAACACCTGAAGATATTTCTGAAAACGACAAATCATATACCGGTTATTATTTAAAAAACATTCTATTGAAATAAAATAAAATCGGATTTATGGAAGAAACAAAAAAATTATTAAAATATAAAAGTTTTATAAAATCCCGTGATTATATTTTTGCCGATTCTGATGATATAAACAAAGCTTTTTATCTGTATAACTTCGAAAATATGAAAACCGAAAAATTTATGGATGTATTAGCAAAATATCAATATGAAGACGGAGGATTCGGCGGACTTGTTTATGAATACGAATACAACGGTTCAACTCTTTTTGATACAAGCACGGCATTTTTCAGATATATTTTTTATTTAAAAGAAAAACCGCCGGCAGATCATCCTGTTATACAAAAAATGATGAAATATTTACTCGAACGTTATAATCCTCTAACCGGCAGCTGGGGTGATCTTTTTGAAAAAGAAATTAATGATTGCCCTCATGTTCCGTGGTGCGGTTA
Source organism: Eubacteriales bacterium (assembly GCA_031549925.1). Taxonomy (GTDB): domain Bacteria; phylum Bacillota; class Clostridia; order Oscillospirales; family CAG-272; genus JAVBPA01. Next base: position 19,524 of record JAVBPA010000032.1, on the reverse strand, counting down.
TAGCGGGGAAGAAAATTTACTTCTTATAAATGATGATGAAAGAATTTTAAAATATAATCCTAACAGACATTCGGTATTAGCGGCTTTTATAGCTCTATACAGTGAAATAGTACCAAATTTTTTATATGATGATATATTAAAATATCCTGTTGAAAAAATTTTACGATATTATGATATATCTTCTCCGCTGTATGGTCAATCAGGAAAAAGCGAATGGTTTGAAAATGATATTCTTATTCCATATAATTTAAAAGGATATAATCAATTCGTTTCATGCTTAAAAAATAAAACTTTAGCAAATAAATTAAAATTAATATTATTACAAAACCCAAAATCTTGCATGAATCTTGATAAAAATAAATGGAAATATGATTTTGAAGATACCGCATGTGAAATCATAAGCACCCCAGATAGTTTTTTATATCCAATTTTAAAAAACGAAACCGATGAATCTTTAAATTTTTTAATAAACATCATGAATGAAGAAGGAAAATGGAGATTGAATTGGAAATTTGGTGAAAGTGAAGCTTTTATACGCTTACAAAAAAAATACGAGGCTCATCTTACCATGTTGTATTTAGCGATTCTTAACCGTTTTAACCGGATCGAAAAATAATTCTTATATAGTTTTTTATAATTATTAAATAACAAAAGGCTGTTAACACTCGAAGTTAACAGCTTTTTTTAATTCAAAACAAATTTATTTTATAAATCTCCATTTAAGAGTAAAAGCCGAAATCCAAGTTGAATCATTTGGTAACATTTTTTCTTCCCCAACATAATCCGTGCAAAAATATATAATTTCATTTTTTATAAATAAAGAAGCGCTGAATATTTCTTTAAAATATAAATCAAATGAAGTTCGAAGATTCATATCAATTACACTTCCGAAAACCAATTCAATAGAATCACTCCATAATGTAAAAAATGTAATATAAATTTGTTTCAATTCATCACTGTAAATAAATGTACGTGATATTTTTTCATTTTTATTTATCGTTTGAGATATACCGCTTTGAAAATTTATGGAACTTATCGTTGTATCATGAAAACCGTATGATTTTTTCATTAATTCATCTATGTCATTTTGTGATTCTATATAATTCCATTCTTTATCTTTTTCCGGTATTTCAATATCGATATTGTATATATTAGGTATTTTTTCACCGCAATACATAGCTGCCAGTTCTTTTGGATTATCCCAAAATTGTTGATTTATAAAGCAATATTCTAATTTTTCGGGTGTAAAACCTTTTTCTTCTATTAATTTACGTAAAGGTAATAATTCTTCTTTTTCTTTTTTAATCCATTTATCGTCATGATTTACTAATGAAATCATATTAACATTCATTTTCTGCGGATAACCGCTAACGGTTTTATCAACATAATCTACCATTTTGAAAAAGTTTCCTAAATGAGTAGGAGTTAAAACAATAACTTTTTCGAACCATCCTATGTCTATAATTCCATAAACATAGGATTTAAAATATGATTTAGATTCATTGTCATAAACTCGTACTAACATAATATTACCCTTATTTAATTAATATTAAAAATATAATATACATTTTCAATTTAATCATCTCAACTTATGATTATTCAGATTTATATTGATATTTAAATCTTCCTCCGGGCGCAACATCACCGGATGAATAAAAGTCCATTATATCCCCGTCTATTTGTACATTATCGCTTATTTTAAAGTTGATGGTAAACGAATTTCCTTCTATCCCCAGCACATCTTTCTTAATTTTTATTTGCAATCTTTTACCGTTTAGAGTAAATTCTCCTTTACCGGCAGAAGTTACTTCAAAACCTGTTCCGGTAAATTTATCAACAGAAACTTTTCCGTCAGACGGATTATCACGATTTATTATATAATCAAACGATTCCCAACCATCAAGACCGTTATCGGAAGTATCCAAATATATACGCATCCAGTTTTTATCGGTATATGGTGTTATTGTTGAATTACATTCAACCATTATATAAATATAGTCATTGTCATGAGCAATTTTTGCCCCGGTAATATCGTTTCTTCCGGTATCATTTGTATAGTGGCATCCGATATAACCATCAGCGTCACGTTTTAACGTATTTCCGATGTAGGCTATATAGTTGGGATATACATCCGCCCACATATCGGTATTTGAATTTATATCGATCGTTTTTTTTGCGCTTGCCTTCGGTATACTGTTTGTTCCTTTGTATTTTCTGATATTTTCAACTAACTGATAATAATAATGATCTTTAAGCGCACCTTTTGTCGGTTCTATATCTCGGCTGTATTCATCATTAAATTCGTCCGGGAAAGCGTTTTCCACTCCTCCCCAAGTATCATACCTGCCTGCGATCCATTCGTTCCATCCTGTTACAAAAACAAGTTCTGGACTGATTTCGATTGCGTAATCCCATTGTTCCTGGAAATTCGCCCCGTAAAATGATGCGTTTTCTCTAGTATCATATCCTTTGGATGTATACGAACGTCCGAATATATTTTTTCCGTTCATAGCGGTAAGTCCTACTTCAGCGGACCAATTTTGCGCGACACCTACTGCCATTTGTTCAACATAGTTTGAATTTATAGAAGGTTTATAAATCTGTTGAGGGAATACAGAAAGCCATCCCCATTGATTGCGTGTCTGCGTTGAGTGATTATAAGTAGGCTGACCCGGGCGGAAGGTAAAGAATTCAAGTATTTCCTTATCTATAACATCTTTTTTATTTAAATTGGAATACCAAGCCATAAGCAGTGGTTTTCCGTCATAATAAAACCACAAATCCTGATATTTACCCGCACGGTAGATATCCATATAAATTGATCTCAGCTGATCCTTTGAACCATCAGAAGCGCTGAACGGAAGCAGGAATGATATTTTAGGAGTTTTTACTCCGTCTTTTCTGGCTTCGTCAAAAACCTCGAATATAGCTGTATAGCTTGATCTCCACGTAAAATTGCCATTGGTATTATCGAAGAAAACAACATCGACGCCTGCGTCCGCAAGCATTTCAGCGTGTTTTCTTATAACCCATTTATCGGTAGTAGAATAATAACCGAACAAAGGTTCGTTCCAAAAATGCACTGTATTTTCTTTAGGCCACAGAGGTGAATTATAATCGTTTTTAACTTCAGGATGTTGTTCTATAAATTCATTATTATTAAACGGAACTCCACCTTGCGATTGTGCATCATGCCAAGACCAATAAAACATACCTACAAATTTATTTTGTTTCACATCTCCTGTTTCTTCATTCGTAGAAAGTGTTCTTCCGAGTCCGTCGATAGCAACCCATGTATCGGGCATAGCATCACGCGTATTGAGTATGTCATTTTCAGGTATGACATACTCCGCAGGTGTTGAAACAGGTTCAAGCGACAAATAACCGCTTTCGCATTTTGTAAAAGGTTCTTTCGGAGTCATTGTAAAATTTACTGTTATTTGCAAATCGCAAGCTTCTTCTATACCATCCATGTAAGCGTAGCCGCCTGATATTTTTTGCGGATATTTCCATATTCCCGCGCTGCTTTCGACATCTGATATTGTTATCATATATGATCCGGCAGGCATTGTCTCAAATTTTAAATTATTAGTAGCGCAATCTTGAAGTTTATCATAAAAAACCGTTGCAAGAGGATCGTTTTTAATTGTTTTAAAATAATCTCCATCCCATTTGTACAATGATAAACGTGCTTTACTGTTAGTTTGTGACCATGTAGGTATACATGCGCTGACAGAATTGAAAGGAGCGTTCATAATCATATACATACCGTAAATTGAACCGTGTTCAACTTTTACAGCGGATTTTTTTGAATCATCATTCGGATCGTAAGCCATAACGCTTATACTTTTATTGCTCTCAATCATATCAGGATTATACATTGTAACTTCCTCTTCTTTTTTTGTATCTTCAGAAGTTTTAGTTTCTGTGGTTATACTATCTGAAATATTATTTTCGTCCGTATTTTCTTTTTTTGTGCAGGCAATAATTAAAGTCATTACAAAAACAATACAAGTTAAAATTAATAAAAATCTCTTCATTTGAAAATCCCCTGTTATTTATAATTACATCATACATTTAATTATACTTTTCCATTAATATTATGTCAATACAAATAATCGCAATTAATAAGATAAACCAAAAACGAATAACAAAAAGCCTCCGTTTCGCGGAGGCAGGAGTACAGTTTTATTACTATTTTTTGAAAAATTAATTTTGTTTTATATTAATTTCAAATATTCCTTGAAATATTTAACACCCATTGTATATAATGCATCACGGCTGAAATGGATTGTATCGCCGTTTCCATGACTTTGGTCGTTTGATTTAAGTTCCGATGTTTCTACAAAAGCTCCGTTTCCGATTGATGAACATACATTTTTAATAGCTTCAATAACCGGTATACATATTTCGATGTTCGGTTCTTTCCAATGCCAAACGAAATCACCTGCTACAAAAGGAAGATTCGGATAATTAAATTTAATTTTTACGGAATTTACTAAATTGTATAAATTTACATAATGACTATTCATTGTGGCTCTCAAACAAGCATCTGTTTCTCCTTGATGCCAAATAAAGGCAACTAAACGATTATCTTCGTTCAATCCGAGTGCACATTCAATCATTTTCATCATACGTTGATAAAGATCGTCTTCCATTCCCCATCTTTTATCTAAAAATCCGGTTCCTCCAACAGCTGCACGGACAATTAATATTTTTCGGTCTTCCTTTAATAAACCGGATTTATAATATTCACGGGCAAAAGAGAGCGAAAAATCCGCGACATTTTTTCCGTCCCAATTGCGTTCCGCAGCTTCTGATATTGTAAAATCGTTATTTAAATAAAAAATATCTTCGCACGGTATATAAGGATAATCAGTTTCTCCCATTCCGCAGCCCTCGGCATTTGACTGACCTGCTTGCAATATTACATCAAATTTAATATTTTTATAATTTTCTGACATATGTAAAACCTCCATGTATTATATACAATTATATATTAACCTACTTCGAGGTAAGAGTCAATAGTTTTACCCATAGCTTTATCTGCCGCTTTTTCTATTTTAGCAAATTCTGAAGAAAAATCCGTAGATTTTTTTAGAAGCATTGACGGGAAAATACCTCCGATTCCTCCCCAGTTGTATATTTGACTTATATCAAATATTCTTGTTTCGAGTATTAAATCAAGCATAGTTATCGATTCATAATCACGCAAATATTTATAGTTTAATGATATATCATAATATGCTTCTCTTAAAGTGTATTTAGATTTGGCGGCAAGAGCTTCGAGTATAATTCCGGTTCTTTCAAGTTCATTGTTTGTTATAGGTATAGAAACACAGGAAGCAGTGGGATGTACGAAATTATAATATGTATCTTGCGAGCTGTCATATTTCGGCATAGGAATTATTCCGAAATCCGTTTCCATATTTCTCATACGTATAACAAGCTGTATGGCTGTGGTTTTAAAAAGTCCCCTGTTATCTTCAAACATAGCTTGAGTTATTTCAAAAGGACGATTATATTTTGTAAGCTCCTGGAAATTTATTGAATATTCCCTGCTCATACAAAATTCGACTATTTTAGGCCATGCTTGCGCTGTTTTTTCCGTATTTACACTTAAATAAGGAAGATCCTGTTCATCTTTTGATATAACTTTTATATCAAACCCAAGTAAAAATCCAATTCCGTTTTCTAATTGAGATATTTGACCGTATATATCATTTTCATCCATTTTACCGTTGCCGTCTAAATCATCGGCAACACCTTTAGCCATTGACATCATTTTGTCAAAAAGCCATTCATCATTATTGACGAGAGTATACGGATTATCGAGATTGTAATTACCGATTAATTTTTTGTTAAAAAGCACAAGCCATGTGGCGTCGTTCGGCATTATTAGCAAATCACCCACTGTCATGTACAATTTATTGTTTATTGATAAATCTGAATTAGCTCTCTGATCCCACCAGGGAGCACTGAGATCAAGCCATGGAACGGTGTTTAAATCTATTATATTTCCTTGTGTAGCAAGGGTTGAAGTATCGTACATATTCGCAGTGACAAAATCATAAGCATATTCATCGGCTGTAACAATTTTCCGTACATCAGAACCCATGCTTGTTTTTCCTTCAATACCCGTTATTGTCACTTTATATTTATCTTCTACATATAAATTGCGGTTATAAACAGAATCGTTAATAACTTCACCGTTTATTGATTCGACATCGATATCCTGCGAAGCCCATTCGACATAATCCTTGCCTTTCATTAATATTTTAAATTCATAACCGTCAAAGGTATCTTCCGGAAGATCCGGTTGTAATTCCGTTGATTCAGTTTCTTCTGTTACGGATATTGTTTCACTGTTGTTTCCTTCGGTTTCTTTCTTTGCTTCTGAACATCCGGCAATTAAATTTAACATGGTTATTAATAAAACCATCCAAATAATTTTCTTTTTATTCATTAACTATTACCTCTTTGTATATTAATATAAAAATATGTTATGTATAATATAAATTTATTAAATAAATTATATTTTATTAAGGATAATAACATAATATATCAATGATGTCAACATATTGTTTTCATAATGCTTATAACTGATATAAAATGACTATTGCAAAAATAAATATATAATGATATGATAAAAACAACAAGTTTGATAATGTTATAGGGAGTTTTTTATTATGTTAAATGAAAACGAAAAAGAAGTACTGCGCGTTCTCGCTAAAAAATACGCGTCATATGCCTCATTACCGCTTCAAACACAAAAGAAAAAATTGTGGGAATCATTAAATACATACAATATGGAACGTCCTATGGTTTTGTTTGATCAACTCCCGTGGAATGAACTTGATGTTGACGGTTCGCTTATATGTGTTGTAAATGATCCGTATTGGCGTTATTTTGAAGTTATGTTAAGACGTGAAATATATAAATGGGAACATATGCCGGCAGATATGGTTTTACTTCCGTATTTATTGCTTCCCTCTGTACACGGAAATACCGGATACGGAGTTGCCACACATGTGCATACGCTTTCTACCGATAAAACTAGCGATGTTTTATCTCAATCATACGATTGTATGTTCAACAGTATGGAAGATGTTGAAAAAATTCAAATACCGCGTCTTATCACAAACAGAGAAGCTGAAAAAATGATAAGCGAACAAGCGGCAGAATTATTTGATGGAATAATAGATTTCCGTTTTGCCGGTATGATAATGCATCTTGGATTATGGGATACAATATCGTTTTGGATGGGTGTTACAGAAGTTTTTACAGCTTTGTATGACAACCCAGATATGCTTCATGCCATAATGGAGCGATTAACTGTCGGTAACATTTCTTTAATCGAAGAGATGAACCGTGAAAAAATTTTTGATTTATATACGGGTTATTGTCATTGTTCTCACACTTTCTTACCTGACGATTATAAAAAAACAGAAGCTGTATCATCAAATTCCTGGGCATTTGGTTTGGCTCAGCTTTTTACATCGGTTTCACCTGAAACAACTAACGAATTTGAAGTAGCTTATATGAAACGCATATTCCCATACATTGGAAATATTTATTACGGATGCTGCGACAGACTCGACGATCGTATCGAAGTTATATTGCAATTACCGAATATAAGAAAAATTTCATGTTCTCCCTGGAGTAATCCTTATGTATTCGCAGAAAAATTACCGCGTGATAAAGTAATGTCTGTAAAACCTAATCCGGCTTACTTCGCGGCAAAATCATTTTCACTTGAAGCTGTTAAAAGCGATTTGTCTGAAAAAATAAAAATTGCAAAAAACTATAATACAAACATAGAATTTATATTCAAAGACGTAAGCACGGTAAATTATAATCCGCAGGCATTATGGGAAACATCAAAAATGGCAGTCGAATTATTTGAAAGCTGGTGATTTTTTTGATACCTCAAGCAGAATTTTTGAAAAAAAAAGTATCACGATTAATTGTGGGAGATAATCCCGTAAATGGACATTCATATATTCCGGATTTGATAACAGGATCTGAAATGTCTGAATATTTCACTGTTGAACAAACAGTAGAAGCTTTTTTTGAAGCAGAAGTTTTCGGATATAATACAATGATACCGCTCGCCTGCCCTAAAATATTCAAAGTTTTGGAAAAGTATTATGAAGCCGGCGGAAGCATGAATATTATTTTCCAGCCATTTCCCGCAATTCCTTTCGAGGAAAACTTAATTGAAATGAAAAAATTTAATCCGATCGGAATATATCATCAGGGTACAACAACGGATTATTATAATGAAACTGGTCAAAATTCCATAACAATTGATAATATAAAAAGAATAAAAGATTCCGGTATACCGGCGGGGCTGGGAACCCATGTTCCTGAAACGGTTTTACTTGCCGAAAGCGAAAATTGGGGATGTGATTTTTATATGGCCGCACTTTATAACGCCAGAAGAAACCGCAGAGGAGAACAAAGCGGATTTATAACAGGTAAAACTAAAGCGGATTTGATATTTTATCCCGAGGATCGCTTTTTAATGTATGATGTTATAAAAAGCATAAATAAACCGTTTATAGCATTTAAAATTTTTGCGGGAGGACAAATATTTACAGGACATACAAGAAATGAATATTATTCTGTTGCAAAAAAATATATGAAAGAATTATTTGAAAATATAAAGGAAAACGATATAGCTGCGATAGGTTTTATGCAGCGTGATTTTAATCAATTAAAACAAAATTCCGATATAATAAAATCTTTGTTTTGTTAAAATTCCAAAAGCTGTATATAAATTATATTTTCAAAAACAAAAAAAGAGTGTATATAACAAGAAAAAACAATAAGCTTGTTATATACACATTTTTATTTTTATAAAACATAAAATAATTTATTTGATTTGGTTTCACTATATTTTTTATATATTACCGATAACTATACTTTCCACAACATCGGCAACATCTTCGCACGCGTCGCAGCATATTTCAAAAAATTCGTAGATTTCACGCCATGCTATTACCTGTAATACATCGGCAGTTTCCAAGTGAAGCTTTCTCATTGAATCTACATACATTTTATCGCCTTCTTCTTCTATTCTGTTTATATCGATTATATATTCTTTTAATTTTTTTGATTTTTTAAAATTGCGGAATTCATCGATTAAATTTTTGGTGCACAAACAAATATTTATGATAATATCAGCAAACTTTACCGCTTCTTCTCTTATTTTCGTAATACCGCACATATATATATGAATCAATATATCTTCTATCGCATCCGTCACATTATCAATATTATGGCTTAATTTTATTATATCATCTCTTTCAAGCGGAGTAATAAAATCTTTAACTATAGTTGATACTAATTCATGTTTTTTTTCATCGCCTGAATGTTCGATTTCATGGAATTTTATCATTTGTTCAGGGAGATTTCTTACATTGAAATCTGCTAATATTGTTTTTAACATATCAGCTGCACGGCATGATATTGAAATACTTTCGCAAAAATTATCGTAATAATAGCTTTCTGATTTTTTCGACATAATTTATATCTCCTAATTTGTATGATTCCGTAAACGATGTTTAATACAATTTATTTAAGCACTGTACAAACAATTTAGATTTACAATATTTAAATATACGCTGTTTAAAACAATTTTAATTTATTAAAATTTATTTAAAAAATATACATAAACAATTTTGCTATGACAAATCCGATAATTCCGCATCCCGGAAAAGTCAATATCCAGGTCAGAACCATATCCTTAACTATATTTAAATTTATAGCAGTTAACCGTTTTGTTACACCGACTCCCATGATAGCAGTGGTTTTGGTATGAGTGGTACTTACAGGAATCCCAAACAACGATGAAAGCAACAGACAGAAAGCTCCGGCAAGATCCGCACAAAATCCTTGATAATTTTCTAGTTTCACCATATCCATTCCGACTGCTTTTATTATTTTATATCCGCCGATTGATGTTCCTATACCCATAACAGCGGAACATAATATAATCATCCATATAGGAATAATTACGTTTCCTGTGGTATCGCTTCCGTTAGCCAAAAATACTCCGAGTATTAATACTCCCATAAATTTTTGACCGTCCTGAGCACCGTGCATAAAGGACATTGCTGCTCCGCCGAAAATCTGTGCGTTTTTAAAAATTCCGAATGTTTTTCTGCGATCTATTTTTCGGCAAATTAATTCGACAAATTTTGTAATTAAAAATCCGCTGGCAAATCCTAATATTGTTGAAAGGATCAATCCATATAAAACTTTAACCCATTCGCTTCCGTTTATTCCAGAAAAACCGTTATGTAACGCGATAGCGGCTCCTGATAAACCTGCAATCAAAGCATGGCTTTCACTGGTAGGAATTCCGAAAAACCAAGCCGCAACAGCCCAAATTATAATCGCAAATAAAGCCGCGCATAATGCGATAGTCGCTTCACCCGTAGCACTTTCGAAGTTTACCATGTTTTTTATAGTCATAGCTACAGTCGAATTTATAATCGTCATAACAAGAACACCGACAAAATTAAAAAATGCAGACATGAATACAGCCGCGCGCGGTGAAATTGAACGGGTGGCTATACATGTCGCAATTGCATTCGGAGCGTCTGTCCATCCGTTTACAAAGATAACTCCTAAAGTTAAAATAACAGTAATTAGTAATACCGGATTTTCTGTAATACTTTCAATAAACCATTTTAAAGTAACTTCCAATTTATACCTCGCTTTTTATGGCGTCGTTAATTTTTTATATTATGGTATTATAAATTTTAATAATCCCAATGAAGAATTTAATATCTGATTTATATCTTCTGAACTCAAAAAATAAATTATATAAACAACAATTCCGGAAATAAATGATAAACCGCCTAAACTAATAAATAAAACGGATATTTTATTATTAATATTTTTATCCGGCTTTTTTAATAATATCCATCCGATGTACAAAAATACCAACGCTATTCCGCCGTAAATTAATCCCATACCTAAAAGCATTACGCCATTATATAAAAATTCCGCAGAAGGCGTTTCATTGCTTATAGTTTCTGTAGCAAACATTGCATAAACAGAAATAGTGTTATTTAAAAAATGAAACAATACCGGAAGTAAAAGTGAATCTGTTTTATATGCTATATAAGAAAGAGCTGCTCCCAAAATTGCCGTTGAAGCCAGTCTGTAAGGATCCAGGTGAAATAAACCGAAGAGAAGAGATGATAAAAATATGATTATAACAGGGTTTTTCAAATGTTTAAATGACGAAAGCAAAATACCCCGGTGTAAAGCTTCTTCGCAAAGAGCCGGTAAAAAAGCTATAATAATCAATGAAATAAAAGGTGACGCGCTTGTACCTACATCAGATATAGCCTGACTAACATCGTTCATTGAAGGGAAAATATATTCCGTTATCAAAAGTACAATTATAACAATCAGATATGTCCCGCTATATACAAATAATCCGCCAAAAAACGACTTTATAGAAGGAAGCTTAAACGAAAAAACCGATTTCAGATCAGCGTTTAATATTATTGCGGATAATACGGCTATAAATAATAATAAAATTTCTGTTACAGCCAATCCGTATATTCCTAAATACATCTGTGCCGGAAATGCTATAATAATCATAACTGCCATCATTACAGCGAATATGATTAAACCATGATAAAATTTTAATTGTTTTTTATTCTTTTTATCCATATTATAAAGATAAGCATTTTATATAAAAATATTCTGGATGTATCAAACTATGAAATTTGATACATCCATAAATAATTAAATATTTCAGCTTAATTTTGATGTATTGACTTTAATGCCAGGACCCATTGTAGAAGCCATGACACAACTCTTAATATATTGACCTTTAGCTGCTGAAGGTTTTGCTTTTATAACAGCGCCCATTAATGTTTCAAAGTTAGCTGCAAGTTTTTCCGGACCGAAGGAAGCTTTTCCTATCGGACAGTGAATAATATTGGTTTTATCGAGTCTGTATTCAATTTTACCGGCTTTAGCTTCTTTTACAGCGCGTCCTACATCATTTGTTACAGTTCCTGCTTTGGGGTTCGGCATTAAACCTTTAGGACCCAATATTTTACCTAAACGGCCTATAACACCCATCATATCAGGGCTTGCGATGATAACATCAAATTCAAACCAGTTTTCTTTTTGGATTTTTTGTACATAATCATCTGCGCCTACATAATCCGCGCCTGCTGCTTCTGCTTCGGCAACATGATCACCTTTTGTAAACACAAGAACACGTACAGTTTTACCTGTACCGTTAGGAAGAACGACTGCTCCTCTAACCTGCTGATCAGCGTGGCGGGAGTCAACTCCGAGTCTTATATGCAATTCTATTGTTTCATCAAATTTTGCTTTTGCTGTTTTGCAAACAAGATCAAGCGCATCTGACGGTTCATATGTTTTTATTTTATCGTATTGTTTTACGCTTTCCTGATATTTTTTACCTTTATTCTGAGCCATATCGACAATCCTCCGTTATTCTTCTACTGTTATACCCATCGAACGAGCTGTTCCCGCTATCATAGACATAGCGGTTTCAAGAGATGCTGCGTTCAAATCGGGCATTTTAGTTTCGGCAATCTGTTTTACCTGCGCTTTTGTTATTTTAGCAACTTTTTGCGTATTCGGCTTCGGAGAAGCAGATTCAATTCCGCAGGCTTTTTTTATAAGAATCGGAGCGGGCGGTGTTTTTGTAATAAAAGTAAATGAACGGTCTGCGTATACCGTTATAACTACAGGTATAACAAGACCTATCTGGCTTTTTGTGCGTTCGTTGAATTCTTTTATAAAGTTAGGTATACTAACTCCGTATGAACCGAGAGCCGGTCCAACGGGAGGCTGAGCTGTCGCTTTGCCTGCATCAAGCTGTAATTTAATATAACCTGTTATTTTTTTTGCCATTTATATTATAACCTCCAATGTGGTAGGAAACAGCGCAAATCTGTTTACGCGAGACAATGATAATATTTTGTCTCTCCCACTTTATCCGGCAAACCGCCGGAAAAATAATCGATAAATATTTATACAATTTTTACGTTTTCGCTGTCAATTTCAACAGGAACATCCCTGCCGAACATTGAAACAAGAACTTTAATTTTTCTTTTATCTTCTGAAATTTCCTGAACCGTTCCTATATAACCTTCAAGCGGACCGTAATTGATTTTTACACTGTCGCCGACACTGTAATCAAGCATAATAATCTTTGTTTCAACTCCGATACGTGCGACTTCCTCATTTGTAAGCGGAACAGGTTTTGAACCGGGTCCTACAAATCCGGTAACGCCGCGTATGTTACGGACAACGTGCCAGCTTTCATCGGTCATTATCATTTTTACCAAAACATAGCTAGGAAATATCTTGTTTTCTATTTCTTTATCTTTAGAATTTCCCTTTTCGTCCTCGCCGTGTTTTTCAACCGATATTTCAACCGGTATACGGATATCCATAATAAGGTGCTGCAATGAACGGTTTTCTATTATTTTTTCAAGATTAGCTTTAACTTTATTTTCGTATCCCGAATATGTGTGTGCCACATACCAATGGGGTTCGGATGAAGCTTCGTTAAAATCACTCATTTTTTATTATACCGCTTTATATCAGCGAACCGAGCCACATCAATAATGTCGAAAAAAGATAGTCCATTGAGCTGATAAATATACTGACCACAACAATACTGACTATAACTATAACTGAACTTCTAAATGTTTGTTCGCGGCCGTACCATACAACTTTTTTTATTTCGCTTTTGTATTCACGCAGCATTTTTCCGATGCGTTCGGTCAGCTTTACTTTGTTCTTGTTTTTTTGTTCCGGTTTATTTTCCGTTTTTTCTGCCGGTTTAGAAACAGAAGCGGCAAGCTTGTCATTATCTTTATTATTCACTTTTATGCCGTACCTTCCCTATTTTGTTTCTTTGTGTGACGTGTTTTTACGGCAAAAACGGCAATACTTATTCATCTCGATTCTCTCGGGATTGTTTTTCTTGTTTTTCGTTGTGTCGTAATTACGCTGCTTGCAATCTGCACATGCAAGTGTGATTTTGACTCTCATTTATACCTCCCGTTAAAAATGATATTATCCGTATTATTGCTAAACGGATACATGTTTTATACTTTCATTTAAAATATTATTTGTATAAAACCGTCTATCTCCCTCTCAAGCGGAGTTTTACTTTAAGTACAATTTTCCGTATATGGTTTTTGCAACCAAACAACAAAAAAACCTCTCCGCAGAGGTACAAGTATTATATCATACGCTTCAATTTATGTCAATAGATTATATAAATATTTTAATAATATTAATGTTGCTTTTAATTAATTCTTATGATAAAATACGGTATATGTATGATAATTTTAATTTAAAATTGCTATTTATTAAAACATTTAAATAGATTTAAACGATGCTTCGGGAGGAGTTTTTATATGTCAGCCCGTACAGAATATTTAAGAAATGAAACACTTAAAAGAGGCGCAGGCGGCAGTACGAGTTTGGAAGGACATTATTTATGGCTAAAAGGATATTATGAAAACAGAGTGAGTTCTGTAATCCACAGACGCGGAATTGCAAAAGGCTATGAACTAGCTCACCAAACACCTGTTATATATCCGCAGCAATTAATTGTCGGATGTCCATGTTACCGCCAGTTATCAAAAGATGAATCCGAAGAAATGTCGTTTTTAGCGGGGCGCGCGGCACAAATGCTTTCTCCGCTCGGAGGTCAGGCTTCCCATATGGCAGTGGATTATGAAAAACTCTTAAAACTGGGAACGATTGGTATAAAATCCGAAATTAAGTCATACCGTGAAAAACTCGACTTAATGGACAGCTCTAATATAGAAAAAGATAACTTTTATTTAGGTTGTTTAGCTTCTCTTGACGGATTAGAAAAATACGCGGAAAATTACAGCGTTTATGCAACAAAATTAGCCGAAGAAGAAACCGATTTAAAAAGAAAAAAGGAACTATATGATATATCGGCTATTACGGCAAGAGTTCCGAAATATCCCGCTAAAACGTTCCGTGAAGCTGTTCAAAGTATTCATTTTTTGACTTTTACTATGGAAGGATTATACCAGCTTGGACGTCCCGACAGATATTTAATAGAATATTATAGGAATGATATCGCAAACGGAATTTTAAACCGCGATGAAGCCCTAGAATTAATCACTTGCCTTTGTATATTATTCAACGATTATATTCCTCGCGGCCTTGCCGTGGGATTGATGGTCGGAGGACGCGACGGCTCCGGCACTGATATCACAAACGAACTTACTTATTTGTTTTTGGAAAGCATAGCTCTTACCCGTATGATTTATCCCGGGCTTTGTCTTTGCTATAACAGCGATACTCCTGACGATGTGCTTGAATTAGCTTGTAAATTATTAGGCGAAGGACACTCTCATCCTGCGATATTTAATGACGATATAGTAACCAAAGGTTTAATGTATTACGGTTTACCGCGTGAACACGCTTGTGAATACATACAAAGTACATGCGTTGAAATAACTCCCTGTAAAAGATCCGCTGTTTGGGTCGCAAGTCCTTACCATAACATAAATCAGTATTTGCTGGATGTTATGTCAGACCCTAATATTGACTGTTTGTGTCCGGATTTCGAATCATTAACCGAAAAATACAAGGAAAGATTAAGTGCGGGTGTAAAAAACGCCTGCCTTGCGGAAAATCGTACGCAGCTTGAAAGAAGACTTTCAGGAGGCGATCCTTACGTTTCGTGTTTTGTTGATAATTGCCTTGAAAGAGGGCGCGATATCGATAACGGAGGCGCTTTATATAACTGGATAATGCCTTCATTTGTCGGGATGTCAAATTTGGCAGATTCCCTCATGTCGATAAAAAAGCTTGTTTATGAAAATAAAACAATGACTTTATCCGAATTTTATGCTATCCTGAAGCAAAACTTTGAAGGTAATGAAATACTCCGCCAAACAATTTTAAATAAAATAGACAAATACGGAAATGACATAGACGAAGTAGATTCAATCGTTTGTAATATTACAAAATGGATTACAGATGAAGTTGCGAAATATAAAACATACCGCGCAGATCATTTTATACCTAGCTTATTCTGTTGGGTTATGCATGAAGCTTTAGGACGTTCCACTATGGCAACACCCGACGGAAGAAGTGCAAATTTCCCATTTGGAGACGGAAGCGGACCCGCGCAAGGAAGAGAAAAGAACGGACCTACCGCTTCTGTATTATCATCCACAAAATGGGAACACTATCCTTTTATCGGAGGAATCGCTGTCAACTTAAAATTTGCAAAAAGTTTATTTAAAGAAGAATCACTTCCTAAATTAATGACTCTCGTAAAAACATATCTAAAACGCGGAGGTTTTGAGGTACAAATAAATGTTGTAGACCGCGATACACTACTGGAAGCTCAAAAAAATCCGGATTTATACCGTGATCTTGTAGTACGTATCGGAGGATACAGCGATTATTTTGTACATGTCGGAAAAAATATGCAGGACGAAATTATACTTCGTACAGAACACGAAATATAAAAAAATTTATGGAGGATAAATTATTTGAAAATATTGATTTTATCCATAACCGCAGGTCAGGGCCATAATTCTACCGCCGCTGCTTTAAATTCATATTTTGAATCTCAGGGATCAGAAAGCCGGATTCTTGATACTTATAATTACCTAAATCGTTTACTCGGAGGAACCGTTTCAAGAGGATATTTACTTTCTGTTGAAAACGCCAAAACTCTTTACTCAACGGTTTATAAAAGACTGGAGAAGCGTAAAAGAAACGCGAACAAATTATCCGCGACTCGTCTTGCAAATCTTTTGCTTATAAAAAAGCTCAAAAATTATATCGACATTTATGACCCGGATGTAATAATAAACACACATATTTTTTCCGGTATAATAATAGATATTATGAAGCAGCGGCATACAATCCGAGCATTGACATTCGGAATAGTTACAGACTTTACTATGCATCCGTATTGGGAAGAGGGATTGCATTTAGATTATATAGTAATAGCAAATGAATTAATGATACCGGCAGCCAAAAGAAAAGGTTATAAAGAAAATCAAATATTGCCTTTCGGAATACCGATAAATCCGAAATTTGCACAAAAAACGCAAAAAAGAGATGCAAAATTGCAATTAAACATGGATCCCTCAAAATTGACATTGCTGATAATGGGGGGAAGCATGGGTTATGGCAATATAATCGAGATAATAAAAAATATTGATGCTATAGATTTGGATTTTCAAATAATAACCGTTTGCGGAAACAATACCGAATTAAAACAGTCTATAGATAAAATGGAAACAAAAAAAACGATTTTTAATTACGGTTTTACAACAAATATCGATTTGTTAATGGATTCCGCAGATTGTTTGATAAGCAAACCCGGTGGGCTTACAACATCGGAAGCACTTGCTAAAGATTTGCCGATGATAATAATCAATCCAATACCCGGTCAGGAAGAAAGAAACGTTGAATTTTTGCTAAACAGCGGAGCCGCAATGACTGCTACCGATAATAATCCTGTTGAATGTATAGTTTACGAGCTTTTTAATAATCCCGAAAAATTGCAATTGATGCAAAAATCAATAAAATTTATAAGTAAACCGAATTCCACGAGTGTTATTTGCGAATATATATTAAATTTATTGAACAAATAAACTCATCTTGGATTTTATTTTTATTTTAACTGGAGAAATGTTTTTATTATGAATGAATTAAACCATGAAAATTATACCATGCTCTGCGATTTTTATGAGCTTACAATGAGCAACGGATATTTTTTAAATGGTCTTGGTAATCGTATTTGTTATTTCGATGTGTTTTTCCGTGAAACTCCCGACGAAGGCGGTTTTTCTATTGCCTGCGGCTTAGAACAAATAATCGATTATATAAAAAATTTAAAATTCACAAATGAAGATATCGAATTATTGAGATCAAAAGACATTTTTGATGAAAAATTTTTATCATATCTTGAAAATTTTAAATTTACCGGCGACATCTTCGCAATACCCGAAGGAACTCCGATTTTCCCGGGAGAACCTATTATAACTGTCCGGGCAAAAGCGATTGAAGCACAATTTATAGAAACTTTTGTATTGCTTACTTTTAATCATCAATCACTTATTGCGACAAAAGCAAACCGTATTGTACGTGCCGCCGCCGGAAGACCTGTCAGTGAATTCGGATCACGCCGCGCACAAGGATCAAGCGGAGCTATCTACGGAGCAAGAGCTTCATATATAGCCGGTTGTTCGGGATCAGCCTGCACTATTGCCGAAAAATTATTCGGAGTTCCTGCGGGAGGAACAATGGCTCATTCATGGGTGCAAATGTTTGAAAATGAATTTGAAGCGTTCGAAAATTATTGTATGTTATATCCGAACAATCCCACTTTGCTTGTCGACACCTACAACGTTTTAAAATCCGGTATACCGAACGCTATAAAAGTTTTTAATAAACACAACATAAAAAAATGCGCAATACGTATTGATAGCGGCGATATAACCTATCTGACAAAACGTACAAGAAATATGCTTGATGAAGCGGGATTGAAAGATTGCCGTATAGTCGTTTCAAATTCGCTTGACGAATATATAATACGCGATATACTGCATCAGGGAGCCTGTATCGACGCATTCGGAGTCGGAGAAAGACTTGTAACTTCCAAGAGTAATCCTGTATTCGGAGGAGTTTATAAACTCGCGGCTATAGAGAACGAAAAGGGTTTTATTATTCCTAAAATAAAAATAAGTGAAAACGCCTCAAAAATCACAAACCCCCACTTTAAAAAAGTATACCGCCTTTATGAAAATGAAAACAAGAAAGCTATTGCGGATTTAATTTGTATTCATGATGAAAAAATAGATACCGCACAGCCTTTAACTATTTTTGATCCGGATTATACATGGAAAAACAAAACACTAGAAAATTTTACGGCTCATGAATTACAAGTACCGGTTTTCATTAAAGGTAATTTAGTATATAAAACCCCTTCAACAATAGAAATACGAAATTATTGCAAAGAACAAATTGATTTGCAATGGGATGAAGTAAAACGCTTCGAAAATCCGCATAATTATTATGTGGACTTATCAAAAGAGTTATGGGATTTAAAACAATCCATGTTAAACTACATGCTGAAATAAATTAAAATAATACTTCTTTTTAAAACAGTTTTTAAATAAACTGTTTTTTTAAGAAAAATTTTTAAAATGAATCAAACCAGGAAATTAAATTATCATAAAGAATTCCGTTTTTTAATTCGTAAAGAGGTTTTTCTGCCCAAGCAGGAAATGTATTATTTTTACATGCGTATGAAAGTGTAACAAGAGGTGATAAAACCAAATCGGCAGCTTTTTCATTTTCGTTGATATTTTCAATTCCGTATGTTTCAAAAAACATTTCTTTAGCCTCTTCCGAAAATGAACTCAATACATTTCTGATATCACTATAAGCATAACCTTTACCAAGCAAATTAAAATCCAGCATAAATAC
>JAVBPA010000127.1:0-2633 GCA_031549925.1 Eubacteriales bacterium | reverse complement strand
TAACCAGAGAAGAAGCTTTTGAGATGATATGCTGTCTTTGGATTAAACTGTACCGTAATTATGATGTACAGCAATCTTCTGTCGGAGGACGCGGCCATGACGGTGTTTCACAAATAAACGAATTATCTTATATGATGCTTGATGCAACAGAACAACTCGATTTCGTTCGTTGTTTGTCTGTAAGATTTGACGGAAATACGGATAAAAAATTTGTTAAGCGTGCTCTTGAAGTAGTAGGTCATACAAAAAAAGGTATTCCTTTCTTTTTCAATGATGATGTTATAATACCGGCTTTAATTGATAATGGTATATTACCGGTAGACGCATGTGATTACAGTGCGCTTGGTTGTGTTGAAATATGTATTCCCGGCAAAGCAAACCCTCATGCGGTAAACAGCCGTTGTAATGTATTAAAAGCCCTTGAATATGCGCTTTTTGACGGATATAGCAACACAAATAAAAATATTATGCCGGGTATAATAACCGGAAAAATAGAGACATTTGACGAATTATATGCAGCTGTCGAAAAACAACTTGTTCATATGATAAAATCTATAATAAACATAGCTATAAAATTTATGGCTCCGTCTGAAATTAATGATCCTAAGCCTGTTAAATCATTGCTTACCGAAGGATGTATGGAAAAAGGTATTGATTTTAACGCAAGAGGTTCAATGTATGATTACTACCAATTAATGCTGATAGGTATACCAAATTTAGCTGATTCTCTTGCTGCCATAAATGAAATTGTATATCAAAAGAAACTATATACTTTGAAAGAATTAATTTACCAACTTGAAAACAACTGGGAAAACGAAGTTATGCGTTTGGAATTTAAAAATAATGCTCCGAAATACGGAAACGACGATGACAGAGTTGATATTTTAGCATTTAAATTAACAGATTTTATGTGTGATATAATAAACGAAGAATCAAATAAAACAGGATATAATTTCCAAGCTCAACCTTTTTCTTATTTATGGATGTTAGATCACGGACGTGTAACAGCAGCTTCTCCGGACGGCCGTAAAAACGGAGAGGCTCTTGCATACAGTGTATCACCTATGCAAGGCAGAGATAAAGAAGGATTAACTGCTGTATTTAATTCAATCACAAAACTTCCTACAAAGAAAGCACCCGGAACAGCTTCAGCAATAATTGAAATTGAACCGGAATTGTTCGAAGATAAAAATATAATTTATTTGACAGATATTTTAATAGCGGCTGCGAAAAATGGATTATCAAATGTTCAATTCAATACTGTGGATGTTGAAACATTAAAAAACGCACAAAAAAATCCTGAATTATATCAAAATTTAGCAGTAAGAGTTTCAGGTTACAGTCAAAAATTTAATTTGCTTTCACGTGAATTGCAAGATCATATTATAGCGCGTACAAAGCACAAAGCTTTATAAATTAAATAATATGGATAAAGGAATTATTTTCAATATAATCAGAACATCTCTGCACGACGGAGACGGTATTAGAACCGTCGTATATTTTAAAGGATGTTCGTTAAATTGTGCTTGGTGCCATAATCCGGAAGGAATTAATCATAAAAGCGAAATAATGTATTACCCTCATAAATGTATAAGCTGCGGTAAATGTTATCAGATTTGCAATAAATGTCACGATGAAAACAAATTTACATTTATTCGTGAAAATTGTACATCATGCGGTAAGTGCAATGGAATATGTCCTGCGGGAGCACATGTTTTATACGGAAAAGATTATACTTCGGAAGAAGTTTTTGATATAATAAAAAAAGATAAAAAATATTACGAAATCTCCGGAGGCGGAGTTACATTTTCCGGAGGCGAATGTTTATTGCAAACGAAATTTTTAATTGAAATTTTAAAAATATGCCGTGAAAATAAAATTAATACTGCCGTTGAAACAGCATTGAACATAAAAAAATCATCATTTGATGAATTAATGCCTTTAATTGATACTTTTTTTTGCGATATAAAAATAATAAACAACGAAAAACACAAATTTTACACGAAACATCCGAACGATTTAATTTTATCGAATATCTTTTATTTATCAAATAATCATTCTGATGTGAGAATACGAATACCTTTGATTCCTGGAATAAATGATTCAAATGAAGATTTATATGAAACAACGCAATTCATAAATACTTGCGGCATCGGAATAAAAGGAATTGAATTATTAAAATATAATGATTTAGCTTCGGATAAATATAAATTCATAGGCCGTGATTTTACACTCGGTAATACAAAAACACAAAGCGAAGAAGAATTTGAACATAAAAACGAAATTTTTAATAAGTATATAAAATCAGAAATACGAAATAGAAATAAAAAAGGGGTTTAAATAACCCTTTTCAGACTGAAGACAAAAGGTATGGGGATACGGTCGCTTTTGAAAAAGCTCCGAAAAACTTTTCACCAAAATAACGTTTTTTGCGGAGCTTTTTTTCGAAAAAAAGCGACCGTAATTATTTCCCTTGTATTTTCTCTAAACTCTGAAAAAGGATATTTAAACCTTTCGTAAATTCTCAAAGTAAGATCCACAGTAGGAAGGAAGTTGATTTAAGCAAGAAAAACGAAGATAAAAAAAGGCGGCCGATAACAAAAAAAGGATAAAAAAGCCGAAAAGATGTTCAA
>JAVBPA010000108.1:0-13127 GCA_031549925.1 Eubacteriales bacterium | reverse complement strand
GACGCAGTTTCACTTGCCGGTACTACAGTACGGCGTGCTACACTGCACAATATTAATTATATAAAAGATAAGGATATCCGTATAGGTGATATAGTAACTGTACGCAAAGCAGGCGATATAATTCCCGAAGTTGTTTACCCTCAAATCTCACAAAGAAACGGAAATGAAATACCGTACGAAATGCCGCAGTTTTGTCCCTCATGCGGAGAAGCAGTTTCTTTTGATGAAGAAGTATTTATCAGATGCACAAATTATTCCTGCCCCGCTCAGCTTGAAAGGAATATTGTTCATTTCGCCTCAAGAGGAGCAATGAATATAGACGGATTGGGACCTGCTGTAGTTGCTTTGCTGATAAATAAATCTTTAATTAAAGACATTTCTGATATATATTATTTAAAAGAAGAACAACTCGAAAATTTAGAACGGATGGGTAAAAAATCCGCTAATAATTTAATAGAAGCTATAAACAAATCGAAAAATAATGGCTGTGCTAAATTATTATACGCTTTGGGAATCAGGCAAATAGGCGAGAAAGCTGCTGTAACATTATCTAAAAAATTCGGGGGAATCGACCGATTTTATAACTTAACAGCAGACGAAATTTCAACAGCAGAAGATATAGGTGAAATAAGCGCAGGTTATATAGTTGATTTTTTTGCTAAACCTAAAACAAGGTATATAATAAACCGTTTGATAGAAGCGGGTGTAAATACAAACGCTGAAATCGAAGAACGTATTGAAAACAATGCTGTTTTAAATAAAAGGTTTGTAATAACGGGAACTCTTCCGAAAATGTCGCGCAGTGAAGCTGAAGAATATATTATATCACGCGGGGGTAAAGTATCTTCTTCTGTTTCCAAAAAAACGGATTATGTTGTAGCGGGATCGGAAGCAGGAAAAAAATTAACTGAAGCGCAGGCATTGAATATTAAAATCATAAACGAAACAGAACTGTTAGAGTTGATTTAACAGTCATATACGATTTGATCAGGTATAACTTATGTTAATAGATAAAGTGCAAATATATGTAAAAGCCGGTGACGGAGGAAACGGTAAAGTTTCTTTCAGAAGAGAAAAATTTGTTTCCCACGGCGGGCCCGACGGAGGAGACGGAGGACGCGGAGGTAATATAATATTTAAAATCCAAGAGGGTGAAAATACTTTAATATATTATAAAAACCAACGTAAATTTTTAGCAGAAAACGGTTTTGGAGGAGAAGGTTCAAAATTTCACGGAGCTGACGGAAAAGACACCATACTTCCCGTTCCTCCCGGAACTGTTATACGCGATGCTGACTCCGGAAAAGTAATATATGATATGTCAAGCGGAGATAATTATATATTATGCAAAGGCGGACGCGGAGGATGGGGAAACAAGCACTTCGCAACTCCATCGCGTCAAACTCCCAGATTTGCTAAAAGCGGTCTCAGAGGTGAAGAAAAAAACATAATACTGGAGCTAAAAATGCTTGCGGATGTAGGTATTATAGGGCTTCCGAATGTAGGGAAATCATCTCTTTTATCCGTGATATCTTCAGCTAAACCCAAAATAGCAAACTACGAATTTACCACTCTTTCTCCGTCGCTCGGAGTTGTTAAATTAGGTGAAGCAAAATGGATAGCTGCTGACAATCCCGGATTGATAGAAGGAGCTTCATCAGGTTTAGGATTGGGGTATGAATTTTTACGTCATATAGAAAGATGCAGGTTGTTTTTGCATGTTGTTGATATTACGGCTGATTCACCTATTAAAAACATTGAAATAATAAACAATGAATTAAAAACATATAATATAGAATTATTAAACCGTCCTCAAATTATAATTGCAAATAAATGTGATATTGAGGGATTTGATGATAATAAAATATTGCTCGGTAATTACGCGAATGAAAACAACTATGACATTTTGTATATATCCACAATAACAGGAGAAGGTATTGAAGCGTTAATAAAAAAAGTAACTTATCAGCTTTCAAAACTCCCTCCCCTGTTGGTATTTGAACCCGAAATTATACCGAAAGAAGAAAGTATTTATGACAATAATCACGATGTTGTAATAAGGCGTGAAAACAACACATTTTATGTTGAAGGCGAATGGTTATATAATTTAATGGGCAGCATTAATATCGAAGACAGAGATTCGCTGAGATATTTTCAGAGAACTTTAAATAATTTCGGCGTAATTGATGAATTGCGTAAAGCCGGGTGTACGGACGGAAACGAAGTGGATATTTATGATTTCGTTTTTGATTTCGTAAATTGATTAAAAATAAAAGAGGTTAGATATGTCAACTAATATAATGATCGTCGGTGTAGGCGGTCAAGGAACACTTCTCGCAAGCCGCATATTAGGCAATGCTTTGCTTGAATTGGGATGTGATGTAAAAGTATCGGAAGTACACGGAATGTCACAGCGCGGAGGATCTGTTGTAACTTATGTAAAATACGGAGAAAAAGTTTATTCTCCTGTTATTTGCAAAGGAGAAGCTGATATAATATTATCGTTTGAACAACTGGAAACAGCGCGGTGGCTTCCCTATCTAAAAAAAGGCGGAATAATTATAACAAGCACGCAAAAGATATCCCCCGTACCGGTTATCATTGGTACGGCGGTTTATCCTGAAAATATAATTGAAAAAATTGAAGAACAAGATATAAAAATTATAAAAGTAGATTCTGCGGCTATAGCTCGTCAGGCAGGAAACGATAAATCCGCGAATGTAGTATTAATCGGAGCTATGTCAAAATATATGAATATCGATGATAAAATTATCAGAAATGCGGTAGATTCTTCAGTGCCGCCTAAAACACGCGATGTAAATTTAAAAGCTTATGATGCCGGAAGGAATATAGCATGATGGCTTATTATAATCAAGAAATAGAAACAGCTTCAAGAGATGAGCTTCATCATATAAAATCATACCGTTTATCAAAAATGGTTAAACACGCATATGCAAATGTTCCTTTATACAAAAAACGCCTTGATGAATTGGGAATATCTCCGGATGATATAAAAAACGAAGAAGATATAATAAAATTACCTCAAACATCAAAACAGGATTTGCGCGATAATTATCCCTATGGTATGTTCGCTGTTCCGCAGGATAAAATAATGCGTATCCACGCTTCGTCGGGAACTACCGGAAAACAAACTGTGGTCGGATATACAAAAAACGACATAAATATTTGGGCGGAATGTGCTGCCCGTTCACTTACCGCTGCAGGAGCTACTGTTAATGATTTTATTCATGTTTCTTACGGTTACGGATTATTTACCGGAGGCTTAGGTATTCATTACGGTGCGGAATTACTCGGAGCTACTGTTATACCGGCTTCATCAGGAAATACACAGCGTCAGATTACAATGATGCAGGATTTCGGTTCTTCGATTTTATGCTGCACCCCCTCTTACGCTTTATATATCAGTGATGTTTTAAAACAGGAAAACATTCCGATTTCATCAATCCATTTGAAAGCCGGAGTTTTCGGAGCCGAGCCCTGGACAGAAAATATGAGAACAGAGCTTCAAACAAGACTTTCAATTAAAGCTTACGATATATACGGGTTATCCGAAGTATGCGGCCCCGGTGTTTCGTTTGACTGTTCGTGCCAAAACGGTTTGCATGTTAACGAAGACCATTTTATTATTGAAATACTTGATCCGGTAACGGGATTGCCTGTTCCGGAGGGGGAAGCGGGCGAAGTTGTATTTACTTGTATAACAAAAGAAGTTCTTCCGCTTATCAGATATAATACTCACGATATATCGAGTATCACATATAAGAAATGCGATTGCGGAAGAACGCTTGTCAGAATGAACCGAATTACGGGACGTACTGATGACATGATTATAATCAGAGGAGTAAATGTATTCCCTTCTCAAATAGAAAGCGTATTATTATCGATAAATAATGTTGCTCCGCATTACATGATATATGTAAACCGCGAGGGTAATCTTGACACCATGGAGATTAAAGTAGAAATGTCGCTTGATACATTTTCTGACAAAATAAGCGAACTGGAATCTCTTGAAAGAAAAATAAAAAGAGAAATCGAATCGGTTCTCGGTATATCGGCAAAAATCACATTTGTTGAGGCTTACACTTTGCCGCGTTCCGAAGGTAAAGCGAAAAGAGTTATTGATAACCGTAAATTAAAATAACCATAGGAGGTAAATTTTAATGCTGATACAACAATTGTCAATATTTATCGAAAACAAACCGGGAAGACTTGCCGAGATAACTTCTCAAATCGCAGAAAAAAACATTAATATAAATACATTATCCGTCGCGGATACATCGGATTTCGGAATAGTTCGGTTTATAGTTGATGATCCGGAAAGTGCAACTGAAATATTAAAGCAAGCCGGATTAACCGTATCCGCAACAACTGTTATATCCGTATCTGTTCCCGATGTTCCGGGAGGACTTGCCGGAGCTTTAAAAATACTTACAGATAATGATATTAATGTGGATTATATGTATGGTTACGCTACAAATAAAAATACCGGCGCTATTATGGTTATGAGAGTAAGCAATCCGGAATTGGCTGAAAAATTATTAAATAATTACAGATAACCTTATCAGTTTTTTATATTTACTGTTTTATATAAGTGTATTTAGTAATTACGATTATATTCAGAAAAAGTGTTGTTGATTGTGGATAACTGGGATAACTTTGTGGAAAACCGATTGATAACCTGTTTAAAACTTGCATAATACGATATATTATATATAAAATACAGTATATTTCTTATATTTTTCGTTTATTCTACATTTCGTAAAACTTCATTAATCCGATATTACAAATGAAAATACATTATTAAAATGAATATATTAATTTTAAAGGAGTATTTTAAAGTATAGTTATTATAATAAATAAATCTGTAGTATTATACAAATAATTTATAAAGGATGAATAGTATTATGAATCGCTTTGGTATGAAAAAATATCCGATTTCTTTTTGGTGTACGACTTCAATAAAAGATGATCCGGTATCTGTTGTTGATATGTGGCGCGATCTTGGAATAACTCTTGCTATGTCTCCTTCTTATTCTGAAAAAGATAAAGAAAAAGTAATTATAATGCTAAACCGCGCTTTAGAATTCGATATAAAAGTTATATTATGCGATTACCGGACACATTGGAGAAACTTGACACAAAAAGGTGAAGAATCATACCGTAATGATTTTTCAAAAGCTTGTGAAGATTATGGTTCTCATCCGTCGGTTTTCGGATTTTTTGTGGGAGATGAACCTGATGCTCCGGATGCTGCCGACGCTTTTTTAGCAATGAAAATACAAAATGAAATTGCGCCGGATTTAATTGCGTATATAAATCTTCTACCCTGGTTTGACTGGATAGGTGAACGCATGGGAACAGAAGCTTTAGCTCCGTATCTTGACAGAGTTGCAAAAGATGGCAGCGCAAAATTACTTTCATACGACTGTTATACTCAAATGTGGAAAGAAGACAGCGGATACGATGTATATTTCAATAATTTACGTGAATATTACGAAGCCGTAAAACGTTTGTCACTTCCCTATTTTAACATTGTTTTATCATGCGGTCATTATGCTTACCGCTGTCCTTCAAAAGACGATATGTTATGGCAGCTTTGTACATCGGCGGCGCATGGAGCGGCAGGTGTTTCATGGTTTTTTATAGAATTACCGGGTATTTGGGATAATTACAGAAACGCTCCTATAAATCAATTGGGTGAACGGACGGAACAATTTAACTGGTTATCAGAAGTAAACCGCGTATTCAATAATTATGTAGGTGAAACTTTACACAAATTAACCATTGATACATGTTATCATGTAAAAAAAGCATACGGCGGAATTCCGCTTTTTGAACCTTTCGGAAATGTTCTTGAAATTAAAACGGAAATTCCCGGTATATTTTCAAGATTCCATGACCGCGACGGAAATACTTATTATGTTATTTGCTGTAACAGTCCGGTTGAATCGATGCAAGTAACATTAAAATTTAAAGAAGACATAAAAATAACACGCTGTGAATACGGGAATAAATTTAGTCCCGTCGCAGTACATACAGACCCTATAGGTGCAATTGAAGGGGAAGGCGGACAGACAATGTCTATCTTCTTGGCTCCCGGACAGCTTGCACTGTTAAAAGAAGAATAATTACAAGGAACGGTTAATATTATTATGAAAACGTTAATGCTTGGTAATGAAGCCGCGGCAAGAGGTTTATACGAATCCGGCTGCCGGTTTGTATCAAGTTATCCCGGAACTCCCAGCACTGAAATAACTGAAGCAGTTGCCGAATACGATGAAATATATGCGGAATGGGCTCCGAACGAAAAAGTTGCTCTTGAAGCTGCGATAGGAGCATCATTTGCGGGAGGAAGATCCTTCTGCGCAATGAAGCATGTAGGCTTAAATGTCGCCGCAGATCCTTTATTTATAGGGGCTTACACCGGAGTTAACGGCGGACTTGTTATAGGAGTAGCTGATGATCCCGGAATGCATTCGTCTCAGAACGAACAGGACAGCAGGCACTATGCTAAAGCGGCAAAACTCCCCATGCTTGAACCCTCCGATTCTGCGGATTGTTTGAACTATATAAAAACAGCATTTGAAATATCGGAAAAATATGACACACCGGTTATTGTCCGCTTCAGTACAAGAGTTTCACATTCCCAAAGTATTGTAACTTTATCACCGCGTGAAGATGCAGCTATAAAAGATTATACAAAAAACGCATCAAAACATGTTATGATGCCCTCATACGCAAGAGGAAGACACGTTGCGGCTGAAAAACATTTGTCCGACTTAATCGATTATACGGAAACAAGCGCTTTAAATATAGAAATAACAAACACAGGATCAAAATACGGTATTATAACTTCGGGAGTGGCATTTAATTATGCTTACGAAACATTCGGAGAAAGCGCTTCATATTTAAAACTCGGAGTTGTACATCCTTTATCCGAAAAATTATTATTAAATTTCAGTAAAAAATATGAACATATAATAATTATCGAAGAACTCGATCCTTTTATCGAAACATTCTGCCGTTCAATCGGTATTGTTTGCGACGGTAAAAATAAACTTCCTGTAATCGGAGAATATTCGCAGGAATTGCTTGCAAGCGTATTTTTTAACAAAACGGAAGAATATAAAATAATAAAAGATTCTATACCTCCCCGTCCTCCGGTATTATGCGCCGGATGTCCGCATAGAGGAATTTTCTATCTGTTTAATAAAATGAAACTGTATGTCAGCGGGGATATAGGTTGTTATACTCTCGGAGCAAACGAACCGCTTAATTCCATGGATACAACATTATGTATGGGAGCATCGATTTCGGCTCTACACGGATTTTTAAAAATAAGACCGGAATACGCGAATAAAAGCATAGCCGTAATAGGAGATTCCACTTTTATGCATTCCGGAGTAACCGGTCTTATTAACACTGTATATAATAAAGGAAATTCTGTTATTGTTATAGTAGATAACAGTATAACCGGTATGACCGGACATCAACAAAATCCATGTACCGGATACACTTTAAAAGGTGAAAGCGTATACGGAATTTTACCTGAAGATATAGCCCGCGCTGCCGGAATAGAAAATGAAAACATATATATTGTCGATCCATATGATTTGACAGCAACAGAAACCGCTTTAAAAAATGCTTTATCATCAAATAAAGCTTCGGTGATTATTTCACGCCGTCCCTGCGCACTTTTGAAAAATGTTAAAAAAGAACCTGCTAAAACAGTTGATAATGAAAAATGCAAAAGCTGCCGTGCTTGTATGAAAATCGGGTGTCCGTGCATATCGATGGTTAACAGTAAAGCAAACATTGATAACGTATCATGTACAGGCTGCGGAGTATGTTCGCAGTTGTGCAGATTCGGAGCAATAAATTAAATAAAATTGTATTTATAAAAAACAATTATAAAAAAAGGGACTGTATTTTAAAACAAGTCCCTTTTTATTTTTAATTAATGATAATCGATAATATCTTCACATGGATTTTATAATATTATCAGCCAGTTCTTTTATCTGTTCATATGAATCAGCAGAAACTGTTGATTTTATATTAACCTGGGGACTAATAATTGTGATGTTTTTCATAGAATTAAATAATTCAGTCATTAAATTTCCCGAAGCCGGAAGCCATGTACCATTTTGCATAAAAGCCACGGTTCGGTTTTGAATATTATGAGCTTTTATATCTGTCAAAGCAATTTCCATATTGATAAAAATTCCGGCATTATATGTTGCGCTCGCAAATATTAAATGACTGCACCTGAAAGATTCCGCAACAATTACTGATGGATGGGTTTTCGATGTATCGTATACAGCAATATTTTTGATACCCGCATCGGCAAGTAAACCGGCTAATATATTGCAAGCGTTTTCAGTGCCTCCGTATATTGAACCGTAAGCTATCATAACGGCTTTTTCTTCCGGTGTATATGAGCTCCATTCTCTATATTTTTCGATAAACCAGTTTATATTTTCACGCCAGAGAGGGCCGTGCAGCGGAAATATTTTTTCGATTTCAAGTTTTTCCGCTTTTTTTAAAAGCTGTTGCACCATAGAACCGTATTTACCTACTATGTTTGTATAATAAAGTCTGGCATCGAAAAGCCATTCGCTTTCAAATTTATATTCATCCGCAAATAAATTACCGTTTAAAGCTCCGAATGTTCCGAAAGCATCTGCTGAATATAATATTTTATCGAATGAATCGTAAGATACTATAACTTCGGGCCAATGTACCATAGCTGCCGTAAAAAAATTAAATGTATGTTTCCCTGTTGATATTGTATCACCGTCTTTTACGGAAATAAATCTATTTGAAATATCTGTATTAAAAAATTGTTCAATCATTTTGCAGGTTTTAGAACTTCCGACAATTTTCATTTCGGGATATAACGTTATTAAATCATCAATTGCGGCAGCGTGATCCGGTTCTATATGATTTATAACTAAATAATCCAAAGGACGATCTTTTAAAACATGTTTTACATTTTCTAAAAATATATTAACCACTGATATATCTACAGTATCCAAAAGCAGTGTTTTATCATCTATAACAATAAACGAATTATATGAAACCCCTTTCGGGACCGGGAAAACATTTTCAAATAATTCAAGTCTTCTGTCACTTGCTCCGATATAATAAACATCATCATTTATCTTTCTGCTAGTATACATATTTTTCCTCCAAATAATATTATAGTTCAATAACTATAATACTTATATTTTAATTTCCTTCTATATCTTGTTTTACATATATTATAATTATAAAACCTCAAAAAATCAACCGATTGCAAACATTTAACAATATCAGTTCTTATTACTGTATTGACGTTTCTTTTAATATATGATACTATTGAAAAAATATTATAAAAGAAAACTATTATAAATATCAAAGGAATGAAAAATTTGAGTATTATACGCAATACCGCGCAAAGACAATTAGTACTTGATATATTGAAAAAAAAGCGTACTCATCCTACCGCCGATGAAATTTATGCCGAAGCGCGTAAATATGATCCGCATATAAGCTGCGGAACTATTTACCGCAATTTAAATTTACTTTCCGATTTAGGCGAAATACGCCGTTTATCAATGCCGGCAGGTCCTGACCATTTTGATATAAACAACAAACATCATTATCATTTTTGCTGCAGAATTTGTTATCGGGTAACCGATATTAATTTTGATTATAATGAAGAATTTAATAAAATAGATATAGGATTACCCGGTTATAAAGCCGAATATCATAGATTTGTCGTTGTCGGAATTTGCAAGGAATGTTTGGAAACCCCAAATTAAAAATATTTACGACCTGATAAAATGGCCTAATACATGACGCATTAACCAACCGTCAAGAGATGAATCAAATTTATTTTGAATTCTTTCTATGTAAGAACAGAATTCATCGGCAGCTTTTGCCGCTCCTTCTTTATCATCAATTGAACGCAAATATAACCCCCTTGCCGAAATTTTGCATAATTCGGCATGATATAATAATTTTCCCCAGGCTTCCTCGCCTTCATGTAATTTTATTTCAGGAAGCATTTCATCAATTATCTGCGGGATCATTTTATATTTCTTTGCTGTTTCTTCGTCGACTCTCGGAATTTCTGACCTTATGTAGGGCGGAGTAAAATATTCCGATAATTTTTTTAGATAATTTAAAACAGTTGAACCTTCAGGACCGTATTCAGCTGTAAAATATTCATTTGATATTTCATCAAAAGTAAGATTTTTATTCCAAAGTGTTTTTGCCATTGTAAAAAGCGGAAGCCAGTTCGGAAAACCTACGCGCTGAGCCTGACAGCTTACCATTCCGCAAAGCCCAATGTTAGACAAGTTTTTCATATCCGAATGAATAATTTCGGAACATCTGTAATATCCGGGATCTTTGTAATGATCCCACATAATATGATAATCAAAATCGAAACTGTCTCCGTCAAATTGTTTCTGCCACAATTTTAATCTTGCGATGTTTTCGTTTACATTCGATGGCATTTTTAATTTGTTTCTGTCATATACCGCAAGTTCTATGTCATTTATATCAACATCGGTGGAAAACGCGTTTGTATATGTCCTTGTTATAGGAGCAAACATTAACACAAACCGATCGGGATTTTTTATTTTTTCCTTTTCAGGTTCCCAAAGCAAATCTACATAAATTAAAAATACGACTTTTGTTTGAATTTCCGCTGCTGTCATATATTCATCTATTTCATTAAGCATCATAACATAATAATCAGAAGGTTTTGTGTTTTTACAATTATCGCATTCGCAATGATTATTTGAACCGTCAGCCAACCAAAAATGAAGATAATTAACAGCAGAATTATCTATACAATATTGGGTTATAGATTTCGCTATACGTGTTCGCACTTCCGGATTTGAATAACATAAATTTGTATTCAGCGGTACTCCTCCCCAAAGTTTTCTTTCTCCATCTACCTTTGCAAGGAATTTAACAACTTCAGGATTTTTTATATTATCAACAACTACCCAACCGCTGGTTCCTTCGGTTATACCTATAGGATCACAAGTCCATCCATGACCGGTCGCATGATAATTTAATCCTCGCAATTCAATATCTTTAATCAAATTCGCATGCATGTGCACAACATCATCTTCATTCAATTGGTAACCGTTCGGTACATACCATCTTTCAAAAAAGCAATACGGTATTTTGAATTGAAAAAAGTACCCGTTCAAATATACTTTAGGAAGCCATTTAATCATATTGGCTACATTTTCATAGTTTACTGATCCCTCTATACATATTGATCTGTGTCTGTAGGAAGCGGATTCATTAATTGAAATATTAAAATTTTCATAAGATAAATTTAATTTCGGAATTATTTCGCTTTTTTCTTCCGGAGACGGGAAACGGCATCCAAGTTCATATAAAAATCTATAAACAGCAAATAAAACAGATCTGGGATTTGATCCGGATATTATACCGCAGCCTTTTACCAAATCAATTTTTATATTATCTTCTAATTGTGATGTATTATCGCATACAAGCCACAATACATTTTTTATATTTTTATCATATGTCAGATAACTGCGTACATCGATATTCAAATTTCCGTCAATTATTTTTAAATACCTGTACAGCTCCGAAGCCGCGAAATCAATCGTTTGATTATAACCTGCTTTGCAAATAGAAATTATCATGAATTAATTTCCTCCCGCTATTTTATTTTATAATCTGCATTATTATATAAAAGCATAATTTATACTATCATATAAAAACATAATATAATATATAAAACTCAAAGTCAATGAATTTAATAAATATTTACCGGAGATAAATTTTATGTTTAACTATCCGCTTACCGCCAGATGTTTATCCCTGCGAGAAAAAGCAATCGAAGTTAAAGAACGTGCAAAACCTATTTGTATGCAAAATGCTTATTGGTCAAAATTCGGCAGAAACAATGCCCCTGAGGGATGCGAAAATATATTAATTTGCGCTTATGGTATCGCCTCGGTAATGGAAAATTCTACTCCATTGATATATGATGATGAATTGTTTGCAGGTTATAATTTCGGAGACGGAGAATACTGGGGTTATACCGGAAATATCGAAATCGACAAACAAAGATTTATTGATAACGGTTTTTCTGAAAAACAAATTGAAAAATTTTATAATTGCCCAAACCGTTCTTATAATTACGCTCCGCAAAAATATCCGCTGACTGAAAATGAAATGGCTTTGCTTACTGATTATTCTGTTACAAATTCCGCGGGTCAAGGAAGCATTACCGCTAACCATTCGATAATCGGATATGAAAAAGTTGTTAAATACGGTTTTTCAGGTTTACTTGATGAAGTTAATTCATATGCTGAAAAAAACGGAGAAAGTGATTTTTACCGCGCTTTGCGTTTGATATGTGAAGCTTCCTTCAAATACGGGGAAAATTATTCGAAAGCTGCGGAAAAAGCAGGACGGAATGATATAGCTGAGATTTGCCGCAATGTACCGAAATACGGAGCCAAATCCTTCCGCGAAGCTATACAAGCTTTTTGGTTTGCTCATATTATTAACACATGGGAAGATGATATAAACGCAAATTCACTGGGAAGACTCGATCAAATATTTTATCCTTATTACAAACATGATATAGATAATAATATTATAACCAGAGAAGAAGCTTTTGAAATGATATGTTGTCTTTGGATTAAACTTTACCGAAATTATGATGTACAGCAATCTTCTGTCGGAGGACGCGGCCATGACGGTGTTTCACAAATAAACGAATTATCTTATATGATGCTTGATGCAACAGAACAACTCGATTTCGTTCGTTGTTTGTCTGTAAGATTTGACGGTAATACGGATAAAAAATTTGTTAAGCGGGCTCTTGAAGTAGTAGGTCATACAAAAAAAGGTATTCCTTTCTTTTTCAATGACGATGTTATAATACCGGCTTTAATTGATAATGGTATATTACCGGAAGACGCGTGTGATTACAGCGCGCTCGGATGCGTTGAAATCTGCATTCCCGGCAAAGCAAACCCTCATGCGGTAAACAGCCGTTGTAATGTATTAAAAGCCCTTGAATATACGTTTTTTGACGGATATAGCAACACAAAAAAAAATAT
>JAVBPA010000024.1:0-5163 GCA_031549925.1 Eubacteriales bacterium | reverse complement strand
GCTAAAATATCCGAACCATATGCAAAAAATAAAAATAAAACACCTATAGTATAAAGAAATCTATATTTATTTTTTTGTTTGTTCAACATGTAAATAACGCGTGTTAAATAAATAATACATAAAGCAAAACAAATATAACTGAGAATGTATAAAAAAACAGAAAAATTATATTTCCAAACAATCTGACAAACTGTATTTATTATACTAAGAGAGGACATTAATAATATATTTATTTTACCCGTTCCATTTTTTTTACCTAAAAGATAATATATAAATATTCCAAAAAATGTTACAAGCCAGCATTTTGATAAAATGTACATATCATATGCCAAAAAACCGTTGTTACTTGGTAAAATATTGTATAAAAGACCTTTTGAGACAGTTCCTCTTGATAACATGGCAGTTAAACAAAATAAAGAAAAAAACAACAGCGATTTATCTTTTTTATTATAAATAAATAAAACGAAGTGAAAAAATCCCATCATAAACAAACAAGATATAAAAGCTGTTTCCTTTATATTGTTTTTTATAATTTCATTATTTACAGACGAATAAGTACCAATAGAAATGGGAAGTGAAAGACCGGATTTGCCTCCTAAATAACCGGATATATGTATAATCAATTCCATTTTGTCGTCATTTAATGGAATAACAGTAGATTTTGAACGCACATCAGCAATTTCATCTTGAGGATTTGTGCCGACTGTACCGCACTTTAATACACTTTTTCCATTTGAATACAATTCATATGCACCATGCACCCAAGGGATATTAATCGAAACTAAATCCTTTTTTGTTTCAAAAGTTATTTTTAATCGGTAAGAACCAAATCCATTAATCCCAATAAGATCGGAATTCCAATCGCTTTGCCAATAATCGGGTAATGTGTAATATTTTTTTGGATTTTTATTATTAAAACCATCGCTGTCCAATAATTCCAAATAATAAAATTCCCAATCTCCGGTTAAATACAATACATTATTATAAAAATTTTTATCGGAAATAAAAAATTCTCCTTTATTAAAATCCGGATATTTTAATATTTGAGGCCGGTTCAATGAAAAACAAATAAAATAAGCCGTAAAAAGAACAAGTATAATAATTAAATTAGATATTTTTTTCATATTCAAAACAATACCCCACATTTCTGATTGTTTTAATTTGTGCGATATTATCATATTCTAATTTTAATTTTTTCCTGATCGAAGAAATATGCACTTTAATTGTGTTTAATCCTTCTTCCGGACTATAACCCCAAACTTTTTTATATAAATCCTCTGTATTTATTGTTTTTCCGATATTGTTTACTAATATCAAAAATATTTGAAATTCTTTTGGAGTTAAAAAAACATCTTCTCCATCCAAATAAGCAATTTGAGAATTAGTGTCAATTTTTATTGGAGGATAATCAAAAATTTTTTTATCATTTAAATTAATTCGCCGGAGTTGAGTATGGATTCTAGCCGCAAGTTCGGAAAGCCCGTAGGGTTTCGTTATGTAATCGTCACCGCCTGCCATAAGTCCTTTTACTTTATCTTCTTCTGTTCCGTAACAAGAAAGAAATATTATGGGAGCTTTCGTTAAATCGCGTATTTTTTTACAAAACATAATTCCCGAACCATCAGGTAAATTTATGTCCAATACAATTAAATCAGGATTTTTTTGTAATATAATTTCAAACGCTTTTTCCAAGGATGGAGCTAAAAGACAGTCATAACCTTGTTTGGTCAAATGTATATTGTTAATTTTAAGGATATCTTCATCATCTTCTACTAAAAGAATTTGTTTTTTATTCACAAATATTCTCCAATATCAAAACTATAAATTTTAATAATTAAATAATTTTAGTGTGTTTTTCATATATAAAAACAATTTAATCACAAAATTTAATACAATTAATATAATTTGATAATAAATATTAAAAAATATGTTTTATTTTATCATATTATAGTAAAAATTATAATCATTATTATTTCTAAACTTATAACAAATGTTAAATTTTATTAAATTTATAACAAAATTCGAAATCAAAAGTCACCAAACTATTAACAAAATATTTTGAAAAAATAAAAAACTCTGTTGATATAAAAAAACAGAGTTTTATTTAAAAATATGGCTTTTGCATTTAATCGGTATTTATTAAAACAAAAAATTTGTTAAATTAATATGGTAAAATTTATTTAAAATTAATCAAAATAATTTTTGTTATTCTAAAGAAAGAAAATTTTATAAAAGCTTTAATTATTGTCTTGTTTTAAAATTTCAATTACACGGTTAACCGTTTCAAGAATTTCAATATCGTTGTTTTTTATTTGTGAAAGTGTTAGTTCTACCATTTCGCCGAAATATCCAGCCGCATGTTTTGACCAATCAGCGCATTCTTCCAATCCAATAAGCGCCCAAGCGAGATCATGTGTATAACCGCAGCAAGGACCGCTTATTTTATTCCATAATTCTTTAAATACAGGATTTCGCAATTTTTTCATATCACCGATTTTATCATAAACATCAGCGTCATTTTCTCCCCGGTATTGACGGAACACTTCTGCGAAGTTATGGCAATTAAATGTATGCCACATTGTATTTGCAACACGTTTCATACGCGCCTTTTTTTCTTCTATACTTGCGTTATTTAGACTATCGGCGGTATACAAACCCATTTTTTCTATATATCCATCCCAAAGTTTTTCATTTAAATTATATTCCATAACTTTTTTTATACGTTCTAATCCGTCTAAAATCAAATAACGCGGCTCGGTCTTTTTTCCGATTATATAAATTGTATCGAGTTCATCATAAGAAAGCGCATTAAGAGGTTTTTGCTGTGCGTTAGTAAAATCGGGACAAATCAATAAATTATCGTCATATCCGGTAATAACCCGGAAACGGTTATTACCTGTTTTTACTTTGACAATGACAGGAATACCTGCTTCTATTGATTTAATAATTTCATTTTTAAATATTGAAGGATCATTCAACTGACGGTATTCATAACCCGCGAAACCAAATAGAAAATCTATATTATTTTTTGTACCGCCTTCATAAAAATTCAATTCTCCTATCATTTTTTCCATTTCGGTAGGTTCTCCGTTGAAACGGCAGCGAAGAGAACTGCGGCCGCAAACAGTGTCAAAAAGAAAGAAATATTTTTCCTGTATTCTGATTGGCGTACTTCCTCCTTTACCGCAATTTCCGCAACTGTTACAAGTTTTCCCGTCAGATTGTCTGCAATAATAATCGGGTTCACCTAATGCTATATTTTCCAGAAACATGTATACAGAAGAAAAACAATTAATAAAAGTAGTTCCGCAGAATCCGCTGAATGGAATTGTAAACGCAAGCTCGTTTTTCATATCTTTATTCCTTATATAAATGAATTAATTAAATTATACAAAAAATGATTATTATTTGCGGGTTGTTCTTTTTAATCTTCCGGTCGTGGGTTGTTACCTTTGGGTATTCCGTTTTCATCGCGGTTTATTTTATAAGCTTTAAGATGAAACTGAATACATTGGTCAGCACATGGCATGTACATTTCATATTTTTCTTTGTTACCCCTATATGTAAAATCACCGCCGCATCGAATGACTTCGCACCATGTATATATTTGTGTCATAGTTTTAGGACAAATACCGGCAGGACATTCGTATTGAAAAACGAATTTATCTCCTTTTTCAAAACCAAGTCTGCAATGTCCGGCTTTCCCCTCTGAAACAGTTAACTCAAATTCCCAATCTTCTACCACCCATTTTTTCATTGGTGATTTCCTCCCGAAAAAATATAAATTATACAAAACCGCTTATTCTGTGATTTTTTATTTGGTGTGAAATTTTTAAAATTATTTTGCAAAGAAAAAAAGATATTTTTCTCTAATGTTTTCGTACAATAGAATTATCTAAAGTTTTTTATGTTCCCAAAAAAGGAGAATTGTTTTTGTTTGATTTCAAATAATTTTTTATTAGTAATTTGTATTTAATATTTTGCCTGCGTTATTATCAAACGCTTATTATCGGTATATACGCATAATTCGAATGAGGAGGATTATTATATTCATCATGGCAATGGTATTCTACTTGTACATGAACATTTGGATTTTGTATATAACCGTTTTCTTTTGCGGCATTTTGTAATATTCTCGCTTCGGCGAAATATTCAAATGGCTGAACATTTTTCTTACCGAGCAAAGCGGCTGCTTTATTATCGTTTAATATACGAAGCCATAAACCTCCGGGTTGTGTAAAAAGATCATAACGCTTGTCTTGTTTATCGGAATAAGTTTCCATAGCAAACATGATTCCGCAAGGTTTATCGCTGCATGTATAATTAATTGAGATCGCCGCGCTCCAACCGGGATTTATAAGATCGTTTTTCGTTATATTAATTAATTCTTCACGATATCTTTTCAATGTTGACGTTATATCCGATTCATCTGTATTATTGTTAGAATAGTCAACACAGCCTACCCAAATGACATCGGGACGTTCCACTATTTCGAACTCTACACCTTTGAATGATATCGTTTTTATTAATTTTTCAATCGGGTGAATTAAAGTATTCAAAATTTTTCTCTTTTCTTTTATTTTTAATAAACATTTATTGTATTTTTATTTATCAGAGATAATCGTTATATAAAATTAATTGTTATTAAAAATTAAAACGAGTTTCTTAACATTTTCAAGTGTTTTTTCATCGGGATTTGTAAACATCAAAGGAGAATGGCAGAGACGCTCAAATTCTTTACCGAAAATTGTTTTTTCACCGCCTCCGCAATCTTTCCATCCCGGATGGCATTGTCCGCATTTACTTGCGTGTTCCCATATGGTTTGTTTTAAATCATCGTCATCAGGTTCGTTTTGAAAATCGCAGGAATTAAACCACATAGTCCAGGGTCCGGGCATTTGTTCCGCTCCGTTAATCAACATAAATCCGATACTGTTCCCGACAATTCCTCCTACAGCCCATCCTTCTCCGTCATTGTTGGAATCCAAAGAAATATCGTTTTCTTTTAAAAAGGAAATGAAATCCAATGCGTTTTGCTTTGTATTGCCTTTTAAAACACTGTTTATTTTTTTTTCGATTGTAATTTGTTCAGCCATTATTTTCACCTCGTTTTTTATTATAAAAAAAATTGTAATGATATAATATCATATTAAAACGGAAATA
>JAVBPA010000074.1:0-28593 GCA_031549925.1 Eubacteriales bacterium | reverse complement strand
CGTATTTATTCATTATTTCGGCGTTATAATGCATCCATTCCATAAATGCTTCTTCTTTTATTAAACTATCATAAATACAAGCGGAAAATGTATTAAAAGAATCATGAAATTCAGTATTTGCTCCTCCGCCTATGGCTAAAGCTTCAGATTCATTTGTTTGATTATTTTTAACTGTTTGATTGCTGTAATTAGTTTGATTTTTACAATTAGTCATCAAAATAATCATTAAAATCAATATAAATAATATAATTAATTTTTTCATAATAATTTCCTTTAAAAATTCCGAAAACATTAAAAATAATTTATTTAAAAGTTTTGCGGAGCTTTTACAAAAGCGACCGTTTCCTGTTTTTATTTGTTGTTTTTTATAATATCTCTTATTTCGGCAAGTAATTCTTCCGCCGTAGGTTTTTTGTTTGCATCAGCTTCTGCTTTTGCTTTAGCTTCTGCTTCGGCTTTCGCTTTTAATTCCGCTTCACGTTCTTTTTTTGTTATTTTTTCCTGAGTTTTACCGATAATTCTGACTACAGCAAAAATTGACAATGCTATTATAAAAAAATCAAGTATGCTTTGAATAAATATTCCATAGTTTATAGCCGCTTCGGCTTTTTCCGCAGTAGCTTCTGATAAAATAAATTTTAATTCTGAAAAATTCATACCCCCGATTAACAATCCGATTGGAGGCATTATTATATCGTTCACAAGCGATGTTACAATTTTTCCGAACGCTCCTCCGATAATAACACCGACAGCCATATCCACTACATTTCCTTTGAAAGCGAACTTTTTAAATTCTTTCCACATATAAACTCCTGTAATATAAGTAATGTCTTATTATATCATATTTATAAAAAAAAGACTATATTATAAAAAAAATACTTCGATTATAAAACAATAAAATAATCGAAGCATTTATTTTGGTGGGGACAGCTGGGATCGAACCAGTGACCTTATGCATGTCAAGCATACACTCTAACCAGCTGAGCTATGCCCCCGTAACGGATATTATATCATTAAAATTATAAAATTACAATAGGGAAGAATGCACAAAATTATTATAAATTATTTATATAATATATGTTATAATATAAGTAAGTACTCATGTATTATTATTTGATAAAGCTTGACAATATATCAATGTACTGTTATAATTGTTCGTGTATTTTATGTGTAAAAATACTTCGTTTGATTTCAATTAAAATACTGAAAGGGGAGATTTTTTTAATGAATAATGTCTTTGAAAAATATATAAATCAAATAAATGATTATTCATGCAATTCATTTAAACCTTTTTTAGATATCGGTTCCGAAAGCATTATAATTAACGAAAAATATAGAGAAGATATATTAAATTCCGCTCATAATTTATTAAACAAAGAATATGAAGTTTTGCCGGTTAGCGTTTATATGCAGTTTAGACGCAATGGTAACAGATCTAATTATGAAAACATTTACTTTAATCGCCGCAGACTCGTTTTTCTTTTTCTTATAGCGGAATACATAGAACAAAAGGGAAGATTTACTGATAAATTGCTCGACGGATTACAATTGATTCTCGAAGAAACTACTTGGGTTATTCCGGCTCATAATAAATCAAGAAAAGGAATCGTTGATCCTATTTCTTACTGCTATAAAGATGATGTCGATAATATAGATTTGTTTTCCGCCGAAACAGGAGCTTTGCTCGCCTGGATTTATTACCTTGGAAATAGTATCCTTGACGCACAAACTAAAATTTTTTGCGAACGCATTTTATATGAATTAAATAAAAAAATAATAGAACCGTTTTTAAAATACGATGACATGTGGTGGATGGGAACAAAAGGACAGGTTTTAAACAACTGGACTCCTTGGATTATATCCAATATATTGACTACTGCTATGTTATGCGTAAAAGATGATAAAAAACGAAGTGATATAATAAATTACAGTATGGTTATACTTGACAGATTTATTGTAAATTATCACGAAGACGGCGGCTGCGATGAAGGTCCTAGTTATTGGGGAGTAGCGGGCGGTTCTTATTTTGACTGCTGCGAAATATTATACGATTTGAGCGGCGGAGCGATAAATGTTTTCGATAATAAAAATGTTTGCAAAATCGGTGAATATATTGCTTTGGTTAATGTTTGTGATAAATATTATTTGAATTTTGCGGATTGCCCCGCAAGTTTTAATCCGGATTTTTATATGATAAACCGATTCGGAAGAAGATGCTGCTCTGATATTATGTATGATTTTACTTCCTATAATATATATAATAAAAATATAAAACCGCATTTCATGACAAACGGACAGTATTACAGGGTAATAAAAAATTTATGCGATATTGATATTATAAAAAAGGATTACAATCCGCCGGAAAAAATTTGGTTTGACGGGCTTTGTATTGCGGCAAAACGTACATCGGATTTATATCTTGCCGCAAAAGGCGGACATAACGCAGAAAGCCATAATCACAACGATGTGGGGAGTTTTGTGGTTTATGCCGGCGGAGAACCGCTTTTCATTGATGCCGGAGTAGGTACATATACAGCGGATACATTTAACGCTAACCGTTGGAAAATTTGGCTTATGCGTTCCGAATACCATAATTTACCTACAATAAACGGAAAAGTGCAGGAACCGGGAGGAAAATTTAAAGCAAAAAATATTTTGTATAATCCGGATTGCAATAATTTGAAAATGGAATTAACCGAGGCTTATCCGGAAGAAGCGGATATTAAATTTTATATCAGGGAATTTACATTCAACGAATTTATTGTAATAGAAGACAAAATTGCATTTAGAGAAAACGGAAGTATAGAATTTAACTTGCTTACAAAATATAAACCGGAATTTAAAAAAGCGGGATTTATTGATTTCGATTTCAAAAATGTAATAAATAATGAGTATTTAATCGAATATGACAAGTCGTTGATACCTGATTACGATGAAATTGAAATAACAGATCCGAAGATAATAAGCGGCTGGGGTCAGGATGTTTTATACAGAATAAGATTAAAATCAAAAGAAGATATAACGGAAAGTAACTATAAACTTACAATTAAAAAAGTATAAAATACTATGGGGAAAATCATATATGCAATTATACAAAATGAAAGTTTTGTATAATTGAGGGAACAGATAAGCGTATTTTATCAATATATTTATTATTTGGGACGGTTTTTAATGAATAAAAAATATACTATAGGAGTCGATTTCGGTACATTATCAGGACGTGCTATTATAGTCGATATATCAAACGGAAATGAACTCGCGAGTTCTTCGCTTGAATATAAACACGCGGTTATGGACGAAAAATTATGCGACGGTTCAATATTGCCTCCGGATTTTGCTTTACAGCATCCGCAGGATTATCTGGATGTTTTAAAATATACGATACCTGAGGTTATTAAAAAATCAAATATTAATCCGCTTGATATAATCGGTATTGGGATTGATTTTACAGCTTGTACAGTTTTACCTGTATACGCTGACGGTACTCCGCTTTGTTTTGACGATAAATATAAAAATCGTCCTCATGCTTATATAAAATTATGGAAGCATCATGCTGCTCAGTATCAAGCGCAAAAAATAAATGAAGCGGCTTATGAATCAAATCAGCAATGGATTAACAGATACGGCGGTAAAATTTCCAGCGAATGGCTTTTTCCTAAAATATGGCAAACATTGGAGGAAGATCCCGAAATATACGAAAAATCAGCTTATTTTTTGGAAGCCGGAGATTGGGTTGTTTGGCAGTTATGCGGAAAACAAACGAGAAGCTCCTGTATGGCTGGTTATAAAGCAATATGGAATAAAAAAGAAGGATATCCTTCAAAAGATTTTTTCGCAATGCTTGATACGAGACTTGAAAATGTAGTAGAAGATAAATTAAACTGTCCGGTTTCTCCGATTGGTTCATGCGCCGGATATTTAACAAAAGAAGCGGCTGATGTGACCGGACTTTGTGCGGGTATTGCGGTTGCTGTTTGCAATGTTGACGCACATGTCACCGTTCCCGCTATGAAAATCACCGGTACCGGAAAAATGCTT
Organism: Eubacteriales bacterium; assembly: GCA_031549925.1. Taxonomy (GTDB): domain Bacteria; phylum Bacillota; class Clostridia; order Oscillospirales; family CAG-272; genus JAVBPA01. The sequence continues at coordinate 24,555 of JAVBPA010000074.1, read as the reverse complement.
GCCATAATCGGAACATCAACTTGTCATATGCTTATAGGCGATAATGAAGCGATTGTTCCCGGAATGTGCGGAGTAGTTGAAGACGGTATTTTGCCCGGATTTTACGGATATGAAGCCGGACAATCCTGCTGCGGTGATCATTTTGCTTGGTTTACGGAAAATTTAATGCCTGCGGATTATAAAGAAAATGCAGCTCGTGAAAATTTGCATAATATAACATATCTCGAGGGGCTGGCTGATAAATTAAAACCGGGTGAAAGCGGAATCATTGCCCTTGACTGGTGGAACGGAAACAGAAGCGTTTTAGTCGATGTTGATTTAACGGGATTGTTTATCGGAATGACGCTTGCCACAAAACCGGAGGAATTATACCGCGCTTTAGTTGAAAGTACAGCTTTCGGTTCTAAAATGATTATTGAAACATTCAAAAAATACGGTGTAGTGGTTGACGAATTATACGCAGCCGGAGGAATTGCGGAAAAAAGCGCGTTTACAATGCAAATTTACGCGGATGTTCTCGGAATTGATATTAAAATTTCAGGTTCTGCTCAAGCTCCGGCTTTAGGTTCAGCTATATTTGCGGCTGCCGCTGCGGGAAGCAAAAACGGCGGTTATGATGATATTACGGAAGCCTCGCTTACAATGGGTAAATTAAAAGATACAGTTTATCATCCTATCGCACAAAACAATGAAGTTTATAATGAATTATACAAAGAATATGTTTTGCTTCACGATTATTTCGGAAGAGGCGGAAACGATGTTATGAAACGTTTAAAGAATATAAAAAAAGCGGTAAAGAAATACGAAAATTAAAAATGAAAATAGAAAGGCAGCTCATTATTATGTTAAATAATGCTCCGGAAGTAAAATTAGGTATCGTTGCGGTCAGCCGGGATTGTTTTCCCTCCATTCTAAGCAAAAAACGCCGTACATTATTAGCGGAAGATTGCAGGAAATCCGGTATTTGCGTATACGAATGCGATGTTATTATAGAAAATGAAAATGATGTTTTAAAAGCTCTTGATAAATTAAATGAAAACAATATTAACGCTCTTGTTATATATCTGGGTAATTTCGGACCTGAAGGCCCCGAAACCATACTGGCTCAAAAATTCGGCGGAGCGGTTATGTTTGCGGCTGCCGCAGAGGAGACAAAAGACGATTTATATAACGGGCGCGGAGATGCTTATTGCGGTATGTTAAACGCTTCTTACAATATAGGGCTGCGAGGATTAAAGGTTTACATACCCGAATATCCTGTCGGAACTACTTCCGAAATTGCGGAAATGATTTCGGATTTTATCATTATCGCAAAAATAAAGCTTGCTCTCGGAAAATTAAAAATATTTGCTTTCGGTCCGAGACCTTTCGATTTTTTAGCTTGCAACGCACCTATTAAAGGGTTATTTGATTTAGGTGTTGAAATACAGGAAAACAGCGAACTCGATTTGTTTGAATCTTTTAATAAGCACGAAAATGACCCGAGGATAGAATCATTGGTTTTAGAAATGGCAGGAGAGTTGACAAACGACGGTAATAAATATCCCTCCGTTCTTCCCAAGCTTGCACAGCTTGAATTAACCTTACTCGATTGGGCTGATAAAAATAAAGGCGCATCTGAATATTTTATTTTTGCTAATAAATGCTGGCCCGCATTCCAAACCATGTTTAAATGTGTTCCCTGCTATGTAAATTCCAGACTTTCTTCAAGAGGAATTCCTGTCGCCTGCGAAACTGATATATACGGAGCTTTATCCGAATATATACTGTATTTGGCAACCGGTATATCGTCGACTCTGCTTGATATCAACAACACTGTTCCCGCGGATTTATATAATCAGTTCAAAAACGAAAAATACAAACATTCTGATCTTTTTATGGGTTTCCATTGCGGTAATACGCCTATATACCACTTAAAAAAAGGTACAATGCAGCATCAATTGATTATGAAACGCAATTTGGAACCGGACAGCGAACCTAACATATCAAGAGGAACGCTTGAAGGTGATCTTGCCGCTTCGGATATAACTCTTTTCAGGCTCCAATATACGGCGGACGGAAAATTTAAATCTTATATCGCTGAGGGTGAGGTTTTGGATATTCCTTCCATGTCTTTCGGAGCAATCGGAGTTATCGCAGTTCCGGAAATGGCTCGCTTTTACCGCCATGTATTGATAGAAGGAAGATTCCCGCACCATGCCGGAGTCGGATTTGCTAAATGCGGTAAGATTTTATTTGAGGCTATGAAACTTTTTGGTAACATAGAAATAGGTTATAATCAACCGATGTCGCAATTATATAAAACGGAAAATCCTTTTTCTTAAAAATATAAAATCATATAAAATATAAAATATAAAATATACGGAGTATAAATTTAATGAAATTCAAATTTATTATTATCTTAATTGTCGCTTCCCTGCTTGCTTCTTTCGCTTTTGTTTCCTGTAAAGATAATACGGAAGATAATGAAGAAAGTCAAGAATCAAAAACCGAAGATAACACATCGGAAGATAATCCCGCGGTAAAAGAAACTAAAGAATTCTTTGAAAATTTATACAGCGAATTAAATAAAGGTAATTATTCTATAATTAAATCGTGTTATAACGAAACAGAAGAACAATTTGATAACAGAATTGCTAACTTTGAATTTATGGCTGGAAGCTTTGAAGTTGAATATTCACTTGCGGAAGTACAAGCTTCATATGTCGATAACGGTAATATCGGAGCGGATGTTATTGTATTAATAAAATCAACCGAAATCAGCAGCGGAAAAACCACGATAATTAAAGAACCTACTTCATATTTATTAACAAAAAAAGACGGTAAGCTGATTATTGAAAATTATGCTGTCGGCGAAAGCGAATTAATGTAATTTATTAATTATTATATTTTAATATAATTTAAATTTAGGAGGCAGCGAATGCTTGAAAAATTAAAAAAGCAAGTATATGAAGCCAACATGTCGCTGATAAAATATAATTTAGTTATATTTACATGGGGCAATGTGAGTGCGATTGATAAAGAAACCGGCTATGTTGTTATAAAACCTTCTGGTGTTGAATACAGCAAAATGGAATCAATCGATATGGTTGTAATTGATTTATACGGAAATGTTATTGAGGGCAATCTTAATCCTTCATCCGATACTCCTACACATTTGCAATTATACAAAGCTTTTCCCGGAATTGGGGGTATAGCTCACACTCATTCTCCCTGGGCAACTTCGTTTGCTCAAAGCGGAACTTCTATTCAGCCGTACGGTACTACTCACGCAGATTATTTCAGGGGTACTGTTCCGTGTACGCGCAGAATGACAAACGAAGAGATTAACGGCGAATATGAAAAGGAAACCGGAAATGTTATAGTAGAAACTTTCCGTGATATAAATCCTGAATATATGCCTGCTGTTCTCGTTCATTCGCATGGTCCGTTTACATGGGGTAAAACCGCGAAAGAAGCCGCCGAGTTATCATTGACTCTTGAAACTGTCGCTATGATGGCATATCATACGGAAAACATGAACGGAGTTAAAATGCAGGATTCACTATTGGATAAACATTTTTTACGCAAGCATGGAGTTAATGCTTATTACGGTCAAAAGAAACAATAACACCAAAGACGCGGTCGCTTTTGAAAAAGCTCCGCAAAACTTTTAAAATATTTCATTTTTGAAGTTAGTATGGAGCTTTTTCGTAAAAAGCGGCTGTAAATTTTTATTGAAAAGGAAATAGTAAAAATGCCGGAAATAATTCGTCCGTACAGCGGAAAACACATACCTTTTGATAATTATATAGATTTGGATAGATGGCAGGATGACAGAACAGTATTGAAAAATCCTCACAAAGGATGGTACTGGCATTTTATAGATAACGGCTACGGCCGTGAAAATTACCGCCAAAACATCGAAGCCGGAGATTATATGGAAGATTTTCCGGGGCTTAATCACATATACCTGCGTTTTGACTGGGGTGATATCGAATATGAAGAAGGAAAGCTTGACTGGTCATATATAGATTCTATCATGGATGAATGGGGGAAACAGGGGTACAAGTTCGCCTTTAGAATATGTACTTATGAGGGAGCAGGCGGTCCTCTTTCGCTCCGCTTTGCAACTCCGAAGTGGGTGTATGATGCAGGAGCAAAAGGTCTGGAGCTTGATGGAAACAGATTGGAGCCTGTTTATTCTGATCCGGTATATCTCGATAAACTTGAAAACTTTATGAAAAAATACGGTGAAAAATTTAACGGAGACGATCGTGTTGAATTTATCGACATAGGAACATTCGGAACTTGGGGTGAATCACATACCGGAAACGGTTCAAATACAATATATCCGAATGAAGTTATTTACAAACACATTGAGCTTCATGCTAAATATTTTCCTGATAAATATTTAATGCTGAACGATGATATGGTCGGTCACAGAATTAGCGAACCCGAAGCTGATAAACGCAAAATAGTCGAATATGCCAAAACCTTAGGTTGCGGAGGACGCGACGATTCTATATGCGTTGATTTTTATTCACGCACTTTCGGATATAATACCATACGTTCGCCGCATTTTTATGATCAGCTATGGAAGGACGCACCTGTCGATTTGGAATTTGAACATTATACAGCCGTTGTAGCAAAACCTGATGTTTATAAAAACGGATTTCCTTTCATCGAAGCTCTTAGAAGAAGTCATGCAACATACGCCGGATTCCATGGACTTCCGCGTCCTTGGCTGCGTGATCATTATGCGATAACAGATTATCTCGCAAACCGTTTGGGTTATTGGTTTTTTATTGACGGAATGAGAATTACGGATTTTATTTACGGCTGTAATAATTATATTGATATTATTTTTGAAAACAGGGGTTTTGCTCCTGCTTACAACAAGTTTGAATTAAAAATAAAACTTATTAATGATTCTACATCGGAAGAATTTATATGTTTAGCTACAGATACGGATTGCCGTAAATGGATGCCTGAAACGCAGAATACTGAACATATTAAGCTTGATACCAGAAATCTTGCCAGAGGAAGTTATAAAATTCTTTGCGGACTTTTTGAAAATGATATTCCGATAAAATTGGCAATGCAGACAGAAAGAAATATTTGCGGCTGGTATTATCTTACCGATACTTCAATAATTTAGAAAACTAAGAACGGTCGCTTTGAAGAACGGTCGCTTTTAAAAAAGCTCCGCAAAACTTTTAACATTAAATGTTTATGTATTTGTAAAGATTTGCGGCTCCTATAGCGGCTGCTTCGTTTTCTAAAGCTGATAATCGGATATCGCATCTGATAGGCGTATATTTTGAGACATTATTTCGTATTTTTTCAATTACGCAATCCATTGAAAGCGCAACTCCCCCTCCTATAACTATAGTCTCAGGATTTAATATATTTGTTATATTGGCGCAAAGCACAGAAATTCCGCAGATAAATTCATTGATTAATCCTGTAGTATCTTCGCCTTTGTTTTTATAATTTTCAAATAATTCTTTCGAAGTCAAAGTAGGTTTATATTTCCTTGCCCTTATGTTTAATACGCAGCCTGATATTCTGTTTTCTAAAAAATTATTATCATGCCCGCATATTGTAAGCCCTACTTCTCCCGCACAGAAAGCTGATCCCCTGTATACTTTTCCTCCGATAAGCAACGCGCCTCCGATTCCGGTTCCTACCGCAATGTAAAAAGCATCGTTTATTCCATGGAGCAAACCGGATTCTCTTTCGCCTATAATACAGCAGTTGACATCATTGTCGGCATATACCGGACACGCGAAACTGCTTTTTAATATTTCTCTTAAATTAATATCAAACCATTTTACGGCGGGAGCGTCAATAACAACGGAATTATTTATATCTGTTATACCGCATATACCGAATCCGACAGATATTAGTTCATCTTTAGTTACTTCCGCTTCAATTAATTTTTTTTCTATGGTTTCGGAGAGCTGATTTACATCGGAATTTGTACTTATTACATTTTTATATACAATATCTTTTCCGCGGGTAATTAAAAACATCGTTTTTGTTCCTCCGATATCAATACCCAGCGAATATTTTTTGTTTGACATAATTATCACCTTTCACAAAAATATAATAAAATAATAATATTATAATAAATTAATAATGTCAAGGAGTTTGAATTCAACTAATGGATAAACCGATAAAACGTATACATTTAATTTGCAACGCGCATATTGATCCTGAATGGCAATGGGAATGGGAGGAAGGTGCTGCCGAAACTCTTTCGACATTCCGCGTAGCCGCTCGTTTATGCCGTGAATTTGATGATTTTGTATTCTGCCACAACGAAGCTTTATTATATATGTGGATAGAAGAATATGAACCTCAATTATTTTTAGAAATACAGAAACTAGTAAAAGAAAAAAAATGGCACATCATGGGCGGATGGCATTTGCAGCCCGATTGCAATATGCCTTCCGGTGAAGGTTTTGTGAGACAGTCTCTTTTCGGAAGAAAATATTTTAGCGAAAAATTTAATGTAGAACCGAAAACAGCTATAAATTTAGATCCGTTCGGACACAGCAGAGGATTGGTTCAAATTCTTGCGAAAAGCGGATATAATTCCTATATGTTTTGCCGTCCTGATAATAATTTTTGTCCTCTTCCGGCAGATGTTATCCGCTGGAAAGGCTACGACGGAAGCGAAATAATCGGTTGCAGAGTTAATTACGGATATAACAGCGGTTTGGGTCACAGCACAGATAAAATAAAAGCTATTGCAAACACTTATCCTGAGGGAAGTATAGGCGTTTGCTTGTGGGGTGTCGGAAATCACGGAGGCGGTCCTTCTAAAATCGACCTGGAACAAATCACTAAATTAAAAGAAGAATTTAAATCGCAGAATATTGAAATAATCCATTCCACTCCCGAAGATTTTGTCGCCGATCTCGATTATAATAAACTTTTTGTACATGAAGGAGATCTTAATTTATGGGCTCCGGGATGTTATACAAGCCAAATCAGAATAAAGCAAGGATACCGCAGACTGGAAAACGTGTTTTTTTCAACGGAACGTTTATGTTCCCACGCAGCAGCCGCAAATCTTATCGAATATCCTAAAGAATTATTATCTGAAGCTTTATATGATATGCTGACTGTTCAATTCCATGACAGTTTACCGGGTTCGTCTATCCAGCCCGTTGAGGAAATGGCAATAAGGATTATTGATCACGGTCATGAGATACTTACCAGGCTCAGAGCTAAAGCTTTCTTTGCATTGACAGCGGGACAGCGTACCGCAGCTTCCGACGAAATTCCGATATTTGTATATAATCCGCTTCCTTACGATATTGAAACGGATATAGAATGTGAATTTATGTTATGGGATCAAAACTGGGCGGTTGAATTTTCAAATCCGATAGTCTACAGCGGAGGAGAAAAAATATGTTCCCAACCGGAAAAAGAAGTTGGAAATATACCGATTGACTGGAGAAAAAGAGTTGTTTTCCATGCACAGTTAAAACCTATGCAAATAAACCGGTTTGATTGCAAAATGGAAAAACTTCCGAGCAAGCCGATTCCCGTAGTCCCTTCATCAACAAGCCATTTTATTGTTAAAACAGATAAAATCGAAATTCAAATTAATAAATTAACCGGATTATGCGATAAATATATATCCGGCGGAAAAAATATGTTTGCATCCGGTTCGCTTTCACTCAATGTTTATCAGGATAATGTAGATCCTTGGGGTATGAACGACAAGGGATGGTTAAACAAAATCGGCGAATTTAAACTGCTTTGCGATGAACAAGGCTCTGCTTTTTCGAATGTACGCAATATTATACCTTCTGTCAGAGTTATAGAAGACGGTTCGGTTAGAACGGTAATTGAAGCTGTATTCGGATATATGTCATCAAAAGCGGTTGTCAGATATAAAATTTCAAAAAATACATCGGAGCTTGATGTTGAAATCCGCGTTTTATGGGCGGAAAAATCTAAAATGCTTAAACTTGAAGTATTACCTGCTATGGAAATAAAAGAGTGTCTCGGACAGGTAGCTTACGGAGTTGAAAGCTTGCCTATGACAGGCCGCGAAAATGTTTCTCAAAAATATATCATCTTAAAAGGAAGCGAAAATTCAATAGCGGTTATAAATGACGGTGTTTACGGTTCTTCCGCCTGCGATAATAAATTATATATAACAATGCTTCGTTCTCCCGCTTACACGGCTCATCCTATAGGTGACCGCGATATATTGCCTCAGGATAGATTTTCTCCTTATATTGAACAAGGTGAAAGACTTTATAATTTCAAATTTGACGCAGGCGATACGGAAAATATAATGGATTTTACTGAAAGACTTGCATATATTTTTAATGAAAGACCTTTTGCGCTTTCATTCTTCCCTTCCGGTTCTGATGATAAAGATATACCGAAACCTCTTGTATATTTAAACAATGATACAACTATTATAATGACGGTATTTAAGAGAACGGAACTTGAAGACGGATGGATTGTCAGATTTTTCAATCCGTCAAATGAAACGGCCAGCGCTGAATTTACATCTCCTATGCTCGATATAAATTTTTCTGTTACAGTTTTGAGTTATGAAATTAAAACATTGAAAATTTCTGATGATAAAAAAATATCAGAGTGCGATTTGATAGAAAGATAATATATTTTTTATAATTTTAAAAAACAGATTTTAAAAAAATAGATTTTCATAAAAGACAAAATTTTACAATAAAACAGATTTTATAAAAAACCCCGTACAAATTTAAATTATCAATTGTACGGGAATTTTTTTATTAATATTTTTATGTTTTTATAAGTTTATATTTACCGGATTACAATTTATATCCATCCGCGGAGCTTTATAGCTTTCGCAACACGGTCAATAGCTATCATATAAGCCGCTTCACGCATGTAAAGATTTTTCTCAACCGATAGATTATATACCGCTTCAAATGCTTTTACCATTGTATTTTCGAGTTTTGTCAATACTTCGCAAACATCCCAGAAATAGTTCATATTACATTGAACTTGTTCAAAATAGCTGCATGTTACACCACCTGCGTTGGTTAAAAAGTCGGGAAGCAGAACTATTCCTCTTTCCGCTATTAACGGATCGCAGTCGGGAGTTGTAGGACCGTTTGCACCTTCACAGATTATTTTAACCTGTTTTGAAATCATGGGGAATACAGCGGGGGTAATTTGATTTTCGAGAGCTGCCGGAAGCAGTATATCAACATCCTGTTTCAGCCATTCTTCTCCCGCAAGAACTTCATAACCGAATTCCTGTGCTTTTTCTTTATTTATTGAACCGAAAGAATCTTTTATGCTGACAAGCTGCGCAATATCGCATCCCGTTGCTTTTTTAAATGTGTATGATACTCCGTCTTTTTGATTCCAGCACGAAACCGCAATAACTTTTCCGCCGAGTTCCGTATATTTACGCGCCGCGTATTCCGCAACGTTTCCGAAGCCTTGAATACTTGCAGTTGTATCTGACGGAACAATATTCATTTTTTCAAGCAATCCTCTTAAAACATATATGACGCCGTATCCTGTCGCTTCCGTGCGTCCGAGAGAACCGCCCATTCCTACGGGTTTACCTGTAATCATACCCGGATAACGGTTGCCTGTTATTGTTTCATATTCGTCAAGCATCCATATCATGTGCTGACCGTTTGTCATAACATCGGGTGCGGGTACATCTATATTAGGACCTACTTGCGTCCATAACTGGCGTATATATCCTCTGCAAAGTCTTTCCTGTTCTCTCATCGACAAATTGTGAGGATCACATACAACTCCGCCTTTTCCTCCGCCCAGAGGTATGTCAACAACCGCGCATTTCCATGTCATCCACATAGACAATGCTCTTACTGTATCGGCTGTTTCATGCGGATGGAAACGGATTCCTCCCTTTGCCGGTCCTCTTGCGTCATTATGTTTTATACGGAAAGCCTGGAATACTTTTACCGAACCGTCATCCATTTTAACCGGTATTGTAAAATGAAATTCTTTCATCGGCTGACGCAGCAATGCTTTGCTTCCGTCATCTAAACCGAGTTTTTCCGCTGCTAAATCAAATTGCGCCTGTGCGTTTTCAAATGGATTATATTTTATTTCCGCCATGATTTTTCTCCTATATTCATATTATTATACCAACATCGTATATATTATAACCATTTTCTGTTTTTTTGTCAATAGCTAATTTTACGATTATGAAAGACAATCTTTTTAATATTTCATTTTTATATATAATATCGTTTAAAAATAATTACAATGTTGTTGATTTTGAATTAAATTAATATATAACTTGCATATAATATTTTTATAAATTGTCTTTATTTTATGTTTCATTATGATATAATATATAAAAAAACAAATTTTATTAATTTTGAGGAATAATTATGAAAAAAATCATTTCGCTTGACGGTGATTGGGATTTTTGTCTTCCGGCTGATAATTACGAAAATATAAGCAAAACAAAAATGCGTGTTCCGTCGTCGTATCATTGTGTGGGCGACGCTTATTTTTATTATAACTTAGATATAAAAAAAGAAGATGATAAAATTTATTATTTGGTTTTTGGGGGGGTTAACAACGAAGCACTTTTATTTTTAAATAACAAGCAAATTTTATCCATGCTTCCCTTTTGCGAATACAGAATTAATATAACAGATTTGCTTTTGGGGGATTCTTCAAATATTATAAAATTGATTGTTTCGGATATTAACGCGAAATTCGGACCTACCTGGGGCTGGGAAAATTACGGAGGGATAACCCGCAGCGTTCATCTTGAAATATGTGAAAAGGTATTGTTATCCGATTACAATTTTACATATAGTTTTTCCGAAAATTATAAAAATGCTTTTTGCAAACTCGGACTTGATATTGAAAATTACAACACCCAAAATCAGGAATGCAGCTGTAATATAAAACTTTTTTACAACAACGAATTGAAATTTTCGGAAAATAAAAAGATTTCAATCGCCGAAAAAATAAATAAAACGGAAACGGATTTTATTATTGATTATCCTGTTTTATGGTCTCCCGCTCTTCCCTGTTTATACCTTTTGGTTATCGAATTGCTTGATATTAATAATAATATAATTGATATAATCGAAAAAAACGCTGGGTTTAAGGATTTTAAAGTAATAGGGGAATATTTTTATTTAAACGGAGAACGCTGCTTTTTATCCGGTGTCTGCCGTCATGAAATGTGGGGAGAGCATCAGGGTTATTCTCTTACAAAACAACAGATTGAACACGATTTAAATTTAATTAAACGCATGGGTGCGAATTATATACGTCTTGTCCATTATCCCCATAATAAATATACTATGGAATATGCCGATAAAATCGGTTTGATGGTCAGTGCGGAACCCGGTTTATGGCAGGCTGATTTAAACAACAGTTATATATCGGAAAGTGCGCTTGAGATTATGCGCCGTACCGTAATACGTGACAGAAATAATGTATGCGTTGCTTTTTGGTTTATTTTTAATGAATGTTCAATGAATTTGGATTTTATGAAAGCTTGTGCGGAGCTTTGCCGGAAGCTTGATCCCAATCGCCCGGTTTCAGCGGCGAATTGTTATCCGGCAGCGGATGCTAAAACTGCTTTTGATGAATGTAATCTTGATTTTTACACTTTCCACGCATACGGACATACACCTGATGTACTTTTTGATAACTCCAATCTTCGTTTTGTTATGGATACAATGAAAGGCAAACCGATTGTGTTTTCGGAATGGGGCGGTTGGTTCTTACAAAATAATAAAAATTTATACGAAATGACCCGCCGCGAATATATGTACTACGCGCAAAAAAGAAATCTTTGCGGGTTAGCCTGGTGGTGCTGGCAGGATATGTACCAATACAGAAGAAGCTTTCCGGGAAGCTATGACGGAGTTCTTCACGATGGTTTGGTTGATATCGACCGTAATATAAAACCTATGTACAACATCATGCAGCAATTTTTCGACGGTATTAACAGCGTTATTAAAATAAACCCCGATGAAAAATTTAATCCCTATCCTTATACCTATCCTTACGCATTTCAACCGAAAATAAAAATATATCCTTATAAAACCGAAAACGGAAATTACAAAACAATTTCTCTTGATCAAATAAAAAAATACAAACAACAAAAAAAAGCTGTAAATTTTATGATAGCTAACGCTGAAGTTTCAAACAGATTCGGAAATGTTGAAGGAGCTGTTATTTCTGAAACAATATCCGCTTTGGGTAATCTTCCCTCTGATATCAAAAAGGGATATCCTATTGTACTTAACGGCGAATGTTCGGAAATTGAAATAAATATAAATGAAACTGCTGAAAAAGTATATTTTATAGGACAAACTACATTCCCGCAGGGTTATCCATACAAAGGTTTGTTCGGAGAAGAAGTTGCCAGTTACATATTATATTATGATGACGGATCTGAAGAAATGATCAAAATGAAAAACGGTTTGGATTACTGCGCTTCCTCTATGCTTGCGATAAGCTCACGCATTGATCCGAGAGCTTTTAATACTTGCCGTGTAATCGAAACAGAGCTTGAACCCGACTGGGAAAAATATCAAGTCTGTCTATATGAAATCAATACTAAAAATGTACGATTAAACAAAATAAAATTTGTGCTTGATAATAATTCTTATATTCCGCTCCTTTACGGAATAACGGTTAAATTAAAATAATCACTATAAATAAATATATAGGAGTGTTTTTATGTTTGTATCACCTGTAAAATATGATATTTCACCCGATAATTCAAAAGAAAGCGGAATACGAAAAGCATGGGCAAATTATATAATATTTGAAAATAATAAATTTTATTCGATCTTCGGAACGGGTTTAAAAAGCGAAGAAAATCCGAGCGGTTATGCTAATGCTCTCGATATTGCTGTATCAGACGACGGAGTTCACTGGACATTTATAAGCCGTAATGCTATTCCTATAAAAGGAGCTCACGCAGGATACGGAATTAAAAAAATCGGAGAATATTTTTATTATTATCCGACTTGTTCAAACAGCGAAAAAGGAGTTCATTTTAAGGTTTTAAGGACAAAAGATTTTATTGATTTTGAACACTTGGGAGATGAATACGACGTAGTTCCGGACAGGAATTATTATCATGAAAGATGGGATGAAGTTCATGTTATTGAGGATAAGGACGAGTTCGGAAGAGATGTTTATTATGGTTATATATCTTCTGAAACAAGAGATGATGTAGGCGAACCCGGATGCGGATTTATTAAAAGTTATGACGGTATCAAATGGGAAGTATTGCCCCCTATTGAAATTATATGGGGGGAAATTCCCTCTCACCATATGGAATTGAATTTTGTCGAAAAAATCGGAGATTTTTATTTCTTATCAATGTCAGGAAGACTTTATTTTGACAGCTACGGCTATTCCCTTTTCAATTTCCGTTCCTCATCTCCGAGAGGACCGTTTTATCCGGATACAGAAAAATTCCGTTTGAGCGGAAATTCACGCCGTGAAGTTACCTGGCTCGGGCACAGTATCGCATATGGAAATGAGTTTCTTGCCGCTTTATGGCTGAGTCATAATATACTTCCCGATATTCCTTCCGATACTTTTGCTATAGGTGATCTTAAAAAAATTCTTTATGAGAGAGGACATATACGGCTGGCTTATTGGTGGGGAACGGAAGCCGCTAAAGGCGATTCTATTAATATAGATTACAACAATATAAAACTTATTTATCCGGATAAAAAGATCATGAATTTACGTGACAATCTGGAAATAAACGGGGATACAATAAAAATATCCGCTTCACGAAACGGTGTTATTGCTTTATTTGATGAAACTTTTGATAAAACGAAAGGTTTTTTTATAGAAGGTCAGCTTTGTGTGAAAGAAAGCAGAACTCATATAGCCACACATCATCACAGTGCGGAATTCGGGTTTTATTTTGATTGCGGAGACAATTCGGGTACCGCGATAATCGCACAAACACTGGGTGTAACAAAATGCGGAAATTTAAGATTTGACGACCATAGGATTACAGATAATAATCCTTACTTGCTGGCGGGAAGAGGACTTGCCGATTCGAGAAGCGGTATTTTGGAGGGAACCTTTGAATTTGCATATGATGATGTTGTGGGTCCTTCCGGAGTTTCTTCATATTGCGGTATCCGTCACGGTAAAATACATGATTTTAAATTGTTGGCAAGAAGCGATTATTTTGTTTTATATATTGATGATTATTATGTTCAGACATATTTAATGCCGGAAAATTTCAACGGAAAAGTTGGATTATGCTGTTTCGACGGTACGGCTGAAATTAAAATTATTGCTTTTGATATGAATTTTTAAATAAAGTTTGGAAGATGCGGAGGTACGCGGCTTTTTTGCAAAAAAGCCTGGCAAAAAACCTTTTAAAAAAAGTTTATTTTACAAAAGTTTTGCGGAGCTTTCTCAAAAGCGACCGCGTCCTCGTCCCCGCAACTTTCTAAAATCGTTCGATATATTTCATGATTTTATCATATTCAGATATATGATATCCTCCGTGCCAGTAAATTCCTTTGGATGTACCCAATTTATCTATTAATACTTCAATAGATTCTAAACTTCCTGTATACCATATATTTTTACCCGCATCGGATATCCTTTTATAAACTTCCCAGCCTTTTGTGTCATTCGGGAATCCCGGGCTTGCCACCCATTGAATACATTTTAAATTTTCAATTGAAAGCAGCATATCGAGATGACAAAGCTCCCCTTCGCCATCGAGATGATAATAATTGTAATCGGGTGAATCATTTACAACTTTTATCAGATCCGGCAAAACAAATTCTTTGAAATGAGCAGGCGATATAAATGCGCAGTAATCGCATTGCATACTGTCCCACATTTTCGGAGCGTATAATCCGCCCCAGTGAGTATAACCGGCAGCTCCGGAAGCATATTCTGATAAATCGGCTTTTATATTTTTACAAACTTCATAAATTTCATCCAGCCTAGCTCTTACTTCATTCGGCATATCATAAAAATTACACGATAATTCTTCGGTATCCATTAACATAGCCAAATAATCAAAGCAAAAAGCAGACGGCGAGCTTATAGCCATGCTTCCCTGAAAATAATCCCTGAAAGCTTTATATAATTCGATTGTACGAGGATAAAATATACTGTTCTTGTCAAGACCGATTTTTATTTTATCTGCGGGAAGATATTCGTCGGGTTTATACCAAACGGTTGAATTAGCTATTATAGCATGTGCCCCGAAATATTCCGCAGCGAATATAGGTCCGAGATAAATCCAGACATAAGGGAATCCGTCGGCTGCATATTTAAAACAGCGGAGATTATAATCCATTTTTTCTGCGATAAGCATTGCCGGATCATCCATTAAATGAAAGTGTTCTTCGGTTATAAGTCCGCTGGGACGTTCCATTTTAGGATCTTCTCCCCAAAACCGCAGGTTTAATACAGGTCTTTCAAGTTCGCGTTTCCACCATTCATCATATGTTTTTTCGATTTTTTTCCAGTCGGATTTTTCAAAAATTGGTTTCATTTATAAATAAACCTCATTATTATTCTTATTTATTATTCCTGAGCTTCTATAATAATAAGTTCGCTCATAAGAGATCCGCCTACGAACACGCAGATTCCTGTATTGATTAAATTGTTACCGGTTTCTGTAATAAATGATTTTGAATTATCAAAATAAATTTTATATTTTTTGTCTCTCGCTATACCGCGTGGTTTAAATATATATTTGTTTTCCGTACTGTTTTCTAATCTGAATAATCCTGTGACAGATTTATTAAAATCACCGGATGAAATTTCCAAAACAAGCCAGTCTCCGTATTTCATGTAACTTTCAAGCGGTGTGTGATGATATATAAAGCAATCATCAAGAATAGTTCTGATATGATTTTTATAAATGTCGAACGCGTGTTTTATACTGCTGAGCCAAATCGGATTTATACGGCTTATATCATCGGAAACACCTGAAAATTCCGGACGGCAGAATATTCCGCTCCTCGCCAAAAAATCACTGTCAGCTTGATGAGGCATATGCGCGCCGTAAATTGACAAAAGCTGTTCGGGAGCTAATGAATATGTCATACCATATATTGTTCTAAGCTGCGCTACAGGTGCGAAATTATCTGTGGCTTGCATCCAATCGAAGCGGCGCATAATCGCAAGATCGCTTCTTCCTCCTCCTCCGGAGCAATTTTCAAAATATACGTGAGGAAATTTTATCCTGAGTTCGTCAAATACTTCGTTCAGTATTTCAAAATATTCCCAAGCGGTTCCCTCTGTATCCGTACCGTTGAAATTTTCGGAAGGTTCTTTTAAGCCACCGTCAATGCGGTATAAATCCAGATTATATTTTATAATGGCATCTTCTATTGTTTTATAAACATAACTGCGTGCTTCGGGTATTAGCAGATTTAAATTTTGAAGCCGTTTTCCATAGGCTCCTATAAACCATTCCGGATGTTCCTTTGCCAAATTTGATTCAAAATTTATAGCTTCGGCTTCTATCCATAATCCGCACATTAAGTTTTTTGTCCGCGCGTATTCAAATATATTTATAAGTTCTCCGTTGAGCAGTTCATGTTCATTCCAGTCTCCCCTGCATTGATGCCAGCCGAGAGATGACGAACCAAACCAGCCCGCGTCGACAACAAACAGTTCCGCTCCGGTTTGGGCGGCTATATCAACTTCCTGGTAGAATCTTTCTTTCGGAATTTGCATATTAAATGTATACGAAGTATGATTATATTCAATTGGATATTTAATTTCGTTATTGTTTTGCGGTTTTACAGATTTTCGTATATGACCGTGGAATTTATTTATGCATATATCGTCGTCTCCGTATGATACGCCGAAATGAATTTTCGGGGATATTACTTTTTGATTCGGTTTTACGATTCTGTAAGTGGAGCTTCTTTCAATTCCGGATTTAAAATACAAGTGATCATTATCCGAAACATGGCGGGCGTACATATAATCTCCCCCCGCTGTAAATTCTGCTTCCGGCATTGCGGATGTTTCAATCGAAATGACGGCGGTTTGTGAATATACATTATCCCGCAGCATGTAAAACGGAGGGTTGAAAACCGCGCGTTCAAAGGAAAATTTTAGTGTTCCTTTAGGTATATCCTGCCAAAAAAATTCGCCTTCTCCGAGATAATGATTGTCAAAATAGCTTCCGACACTGTATTTCGGGCGAAGATGTTCCGCCGAAAAAGTATTTCCTCTTATTTCCGGGAATAATATACCGCACATCGGATATAATCCGCTAACCGTAATATCGGATTCGTTTTGATTTGTAATTTCCAGCCATCTGACTACAAAACCGCTTCCGTCAATTTCGGTTAAAACTTCGACTTTTATGTTTTTAGGCTGATAGAACAGTGTTACTCTGCATACCTCATTACCTCTGGGATTTTTTTCGGTTTTGTAACCCGAGTATGTAAAATGGTCACGCAGAACCATTCCTCCGATTTCAATTTCAAAAGCTCTGAAGCGGCTGTATTCCGCGTGAAAACCGGATATAAATCCAAGAGTGCGTTCTCTTGAGCTTCCTGTTGCTGATGCTGAAGTGTATGTCATTTGATAATTGCCGTTATAAAAAACATCTTCCAGAACAAAATCTCCGCTGTCATACCTGAATATGGGAAAGCTTTGAGATGGAGTTTTTGAAATCGGAATAGATTGCTCGCTTACATATACTGGCATAATAATTTAACCGAAATACGCGTTTATTATTTCGATCTTTTTTCCTTCCGTATATATTTTATATTCTTTGCCGGGGTATAAATCAAAGAAATTATCATCCGATTCTATACCGTCGAGATCGATACATACTCCTATAACGAAAACGGGAGATTTTAATACAGTGTATTCTCCCTGCTCTGATATTATAATTTCATCTTTTAAAAGACCTATTTTATTTAAGGGGCGGTCAATAAATCTTCTTCTGGCAACGGGTTCGTTTTCCGCCGATAATATGGCGTATGGTATTCTTTCATCGGAACATTCCAGTTCGGCTATTATAGAGGAAGAGTTTTGTTTTAAGGTTACATCGGCATAATAAGTTATATAATCTCCCTCCGGCGTGAATGAACCGTATTCGAGTTTAGCCGGTTTATCATATAACCGTTCATTTATGCCGAAAATGTAATATTTTCCGTTTTCTTTTACTATATCAACCGTTACAGGGGCAAAAGCTCTTTTAACCGGATAGAAAGAGGGTGTTCTCGCTCTGTTATAATCTACTATAGTCCAGCTTGTTGTGGCAGGCCAGCAGTCGTTATACATCCAGAATATCGCGGAAGCGGAATCATACATGCGTCTTCTGAAATTTAATATATATTCGGTCAGCCCTTCTCCCTGAGTCAGTCCCGCGTAATAAACAAATTCTGGAATCGTCAGATTATCGGATACAACTCCCAATTTATCATATAGCAAAACGGATTGCGGCCATTGCTGTTCGATTGAATTTGAATGAAATTCCCAGTCAAATGAATGAAGATACCTATCATCCTCCGAGAGACAATTCATCGTATTCGGGAGCGATGTTGAACCGAGTGTTCCCCCCTCATTCGGAAAACGGCATTCAAAACGGCGGTATATGTAATAATCTTTATTACCGAATCCGATATCCCACGGATGCTGATCTCCTATAAAATTGTTATTTGAATGTGAAAAATCCGGAGACCACGGGCTTGAAGGCTGATAATAGCATTTGAAATTTTCTTTGTGCAAAATTTCGGGAATTAAATAATAATATAATCCCGCATCCGGATATTTGGATAAATTATTGTCTATCATATCCCTCGACTGCCAGTCTATTTCATTGTTTCCGGATAGAATTACAAGCGACGGGAATCTTGAAAGTCTTCTTATTTGATATTCCGCTTCTCTTCTGAAATTTTTGAAAAAATTGTTTTCATAACCGGGATAATTGGCGCACGCTCCGATAAAATCCTGCCATACCATAATGCCGCGTTCACTGCACAAGTCGTAAAAATCTTCCGTTTCATAAAGTCCGCCGCCCCAAACTCTCAAAGAGTTAAAATTTGCTTCGATTGCGCGGCTGATTAATGTTTCGTATACTTCACGGGTAAGCTTTGAATAAAGTATATCGGCGGGAACCATATTCGCGCCTTTGGCAAACGTATTTATTCCGTTTATATTTATAATAAAATATCTGCCCTCCCTCGGATGCTCAGACTGGTCGATAATCACCTTTCTGAATCCGATTTTCTTTTTGTATGACGCTATTATATTTTCATTTTGGATAATTTCAAAAATCAACGTATATAAATTTTGTTCTCCGTAGTTTACCGGATACCAAAGCTTAGGGTTTTTGATTTCAAATGATAAGCTTAGACTTGAGTTTCCGGAAATTGTTTTTGAAGTTTCGTATTTTTCGCCTGTTTCAAAAACAGTTACCTTTAATTTGCAATCCAGATTTTCCCCTCTTGCCGTGACATAGGATGTTATGTTAACATTTCCTGTTTTGTAATCGTTTGAAACCTCTGATAATATTTTATATTCGTCCGAAAAAAGACCGTCTGTTATTTCTATCCTGCATGATTTGTATATACCGACGTTAATTAATCTCGGCGACCAATCCCATTCAAAGGATGACTGAACCTTACGCAGCCATTGTCTTTTGTGAAGCATATCGTCGTGTTCCCAGCAGGGATATACATCGGTTATATTTTTATCAGATGAAAACGCTATTCCGCTTTCGATTTGCACGCGGATAGTGTTTTCGCCGGCTTTTACATGGGGGGTTATATCACATCGGAAAGGAACATAAAAATTATTATGAAAACCTATGTGTTTTTCGTTTATAAAAATATTCGCAGTTAAATCAAGACCTTCGAAAACTACCCGCAAGCTCTTTTTAATATCATTTTCATCTAAAACAAATGTGCGTTCGTATATCCAAAGCTGCTCCTCTACCCAACGCGCATTTAAACAGCCGTGACTTTTATAAACATTGCCCGTATACCGTTCCACTGCTTCCTGAACTGTTCCGGGAACTAAAGCTTCAATTTTGTTGATTGAACGGTATCCCGATGTGGATCTCAGAGACCATATTCCGTCGAGTGAAATGTTTTTTGACATAAGATATTATAAACCTCATTCTATTATATATTAATATCGTTTAATTCTGAAAGCCAGATACTGTATGAAATATCGCTCGGCATATGCCAGGATGTACGCGGAGAAAATGAAACCGAACCTACCCCGGGTCCGTCCGGAAGACAAGAACGCTTGTATTGCTGCGTAAAAAATCTTTTATAAAACATGGTAAGCCATTTTTTTATTGTTTCATCATCATACTTTCCAAAGAAAGCATTTTTTGCGAATCTGAATATTTTTTTAGGAGTAAAATTCCATCTGACAAAGTAATACAAAAAGAAATCGTGCAGTTCATAAGGGCCGATGATATTCTCTGTTATTTGTGATATTTTTCCCTGCTCCGCCGGTAAAAGTTCAGGACTGACCGGAGTATCGATAATATCGATGAGTGTTTTTTTGAGGAGTTCGTTTTCGGTTTTGTCCGAATAGTATTTTATCAAGTGACTTATCAGGGTTTTCGGAACAGATGCGTTTATACCATACATCGACATGTGATCGCCGTTGTATGTCGCAAAGCCTAACGCCAATTCCGAAAGATCTCCTGTACCAACTACGAAACCGTTGTATTGAATTGCGGTATCCATTGCTATTTGAGTTCTTTCACGGGCTTGTGAATTTTCGTATACCAAATCTTTTTTATCGATATCATGACCTATATCAGAAAAATGCTGCTTTATAGAATCGGTTATGCTTATTATTTTTAATGTAACATTTAAAGCGGAACACAAATTCAAGGTGTTTTTATAGGTTCTTTCCGATGTGCCGAAACCGGGCATTGATATTGTAATTATATCTTTTGCGTCATATCCCAAAAGTTCATATGTTTTAATTACCGCAAGCAAAGCAAGCGTACTGTCAAGACCTCCCGATATTGCCAAAACTATATTTTTTGTTCCTACAGCTTTCATGCGCTGGGCGAGAGCATGACTTTGCATGTTATAGATAAGTTCGCAGCGTTTTTTTAATTCTTCTTCGCTTTTCGGTATAAACGGAGATGCATCTATTTTTTCGGTGAGTTCGGTTTCTGTTATTTCCATTGAAAAATTTATTTTATCAAATTCTTTTCCTGCCGTTTTGCTGTAAAAATTATTTACGCGTTCGTTTGCGATTTTTTGCAGGTCTATATCTCCTTCTATTAAACCCGATGAAAACAAATTGTTTTCTGCTATAGTTTTTCCGCATTGAGATATCAATGAATATCCTGAAAATACATTATCGGTTGTTGATTCTCCTAAGCCTGCGTTTGCTGATATATAAGCGCATTGATTTAATGATGTCTGCGCCGTGATTTGTGTTTTTTTCTTTTCATTTAAGCCGATAATTTCACTGTCAGCGCATAAATTTAATATAACATTCGCTCCCGCATCACAAAATTCCTGTATTCTGCGGTATGAAGATATATCTCCGCCTATATTAACTGCTATTTGTAAATACTTTATGTTATCGCAAGTAAATATTATATCGCTTCCGAATATAACTTCATTTCCGTTTATATTTATTTTTTTATTCTCTGCTAAAAAATCTGAAAAATATTCGTTTTGATTATTTGATTCTTTATTGATTTTATATTTTTTTGCAACAATTCCTAAAAGCTTTCCGCGAAAAACTACAGCGGCGCAGTTATATAATTTATTATCTTCGCAAAACGGAAGTCCCACCGCAAAAAACACATCGTTTTTTTTAGTTTTATTTATTATTTCAAATAAAGCTTCTTTGGATTTTTCTATCAGAGCCGTTTGATAAAACAAATTTCCGCAGCAGGAACCGCTGATGCACAATTGAGGAAACACCATTATCTTAACTTTTTTTTCCTGTGCTTCATTTACCAAACCGATTATTTCTTTCGTGTTATATTCTGTATCACCTAAACGTATTTGAGGTACTGCCGCTCCTGTTTTTATGATTCCATCTTTCATTTTGTTTTTTACCTCGCTTTTTTACAGTTGTATATCTCCGTATAACGCGTATGCTTCAGCACGGTTTATCAATATATTCAATCTTTTTCCTATTATTTCTCCGTTTCCGCTGAAATGTACGACTTTACCTTTGTCGTCGCGTCCGGTTAATTTTTCTCCGTTTGTTTTGCTTATTTCATCAACAGTTACTTCTATTATTTTATTTATATATTTTTGATTGTTTTCATACGAAATTTTATTTTGTGTTTGCATTAAACGCGAAAATCTTTCTTTTTTCGTTTCATCCGGTACTTGATTTTTCATATCGGCTGCCGGTGTTCCTTTTCTTTTTGAATATATAAACGAATATACCGAATCGAATTTTATTTTCTCTAAAATATCTAAAGTATCAAGAAAATCTTCTTCTGTTTCGCCCGGAAAACCTACTATAATATCACTTGTTAAGGATATATCGGGGATTTTATTTTTTAGATATTCAATTTTTCCGATATAATCCTCTCTTGTATATTTCCTATTCATTTCATGTAATACCCTATTACTGCCCGACTGCACCGGTAAATGAATATGCTTTGCCATTTTTTCGTTTTCGCTTATAAAATCAATAAGCTTATACGGTACATCTTTCGGATGGCTTGTCATAAATCTTATTTTGAATTCTCCCTCGATTTTACAAATGTCGTAAAGCAATTCCGTAAAACCGTAATTTTTATCCAAATCCTGACCGTATGAATTTACATTCTGCCCGAGCAGTGTTATGTCGTAATAATTATCGCGGACAAGCGTCTTAATTTCTTCAAAAATATATGATGATATTCTGCTTCTTTCTCTTCCCCTGACATACGGAACAACGCAGTAGGAACAAAAATTATTACAGCCGTACATTACGGAAACCCATGCCTTATGCAAACTTGACCGTTTTACCGGTATGTCTTCGGCAATGCTTCCGTCGTCTTCGTTGAGCCAGAAACGGCGTTTTTCCGATGTTATGGTATTATACAGTATCTCCGGAAAACGGTAAAGCATTGATGTTCCGAAAACAAAATCAACATATGGATATTTATTTTTTATATCGGATGATCTGTGTTCCTGCGAAACCATACATCCGCTAAGTCCTATAATCAGATTTTTATTTTTTTCTTTTATATGTTTAAACTGACCTACAATCGAAAGTGTTTTTAATTCCGCGTGTTCTCTTACGGCGCAGGTATTTATAATTATTACATCGGCTGAGCTGGGTTCATTTACAATTTTATATCCCATTTCGCAGGCCATGCCGGCGATTTTTTCGCTGTCGGATTCATTTTGCTGACAGCCATAACTTTCTATATAAAAATAATAATCCCTGTCTTTTATTTGCGATTTTATATTTTCTGTATATATTTTTTGTTTTGCCATGTCTTCGCTTGCAACTCTTTTAATATTAGCTGAAATTGACATTAAACGCTCCGTTTATTTTTTTTATATTATAATTTTTTTATTTCTAATCTATTTTAAACAGATAAAATTATCATCGTTTATTCCCGCTGTTGTAAATAATCCATCGTCCGTTATAAAAATTGCTTCAAAATCGTATATCTTTTTATTGTATATTTCTACTGTTTTATCATAACCCAAAACAAAAAACGCGGTTGAAAGCGCGTCGGCTTCCGCTCCGTTTTCAGATATCACCGCTACAGAATGTACTCCGTTCCAAACCGGATATCCGGTTTTCGGATCGAATATATGATGATATCTTATGCCATTTGCTTCATAATATCTTTCATAATCTCCTGAAACCGAAACGAATCCTTCATCTATAAAAACATACCCTATTATATCTTCTGTTATGAAAGGATCCCGGATCCCGATTTTCCATTTAGAGCCGTCATTTTTTTGCCCGAAAACTCCGATGTTCCCTCCGAATGATACAATTCCGTAACTTATTTTATTTTCTTTCAAATAATTAACCGTATATTCGCAGAAATAACCTTTACCGATTCCTCCGAAGTCGATTTCAACTTCCGGCTGTGTTTTCTTTAATGAATATCCGTCTAATACCAATTTTTCATAGCCGACATTGTTGAATGTATTTTTTATCTCTTCTTCGACCGGAATCCTTTGATTTTCATCCGATGCTTGTCTATTTCCGGTTATATCCCAAAGCTCGGTTACCGGTGAAATTGTTATATCATAAGCTCCCGATGTAAAAGACGATATTTCAAGAGCTTTTTTTATAATTTCATGTTGCAATTCGTCCGTTTGCAAATCCGTATTATTTTTATTGAATTTGTATACCGGACTTTCTTCGTTTGTTCTCGATATATCCTTTTCATACTCCGATATTTTTTGGCTTAGATTATTTATATCATAGTTGCCTGCCGGAATGGTAACTGTGATATATGTATCCATTGCGAAAAAAGTATATTCATTTAAATTTTCTTTACAGGATGAAATAAATGGCATTGTAAATAAAATTATTATTAGAACAGTATATCTTATCGTTTTTTTCATATTGTATCTTTTTCAAAATTAATAAATTTGA
>JAVBPA010000099.1:0-5423 GCA_031549925.1 Eubacteriales bacterium | reverse complement strand
TTATCGCTTGGAATAAATCTAAATTTAGCTCCTGTTTGTGATATATCCGGAAGTAAAAACGATTTTATATATTACCGTTCGTTTGGTGGAGATCACACGGATGTCAGTCAATACGTAAAATATGTAGTAACAATTATGGCTAAAAATAAAATAGGGAGTACTCTCAAACATTTCCCCGGTTACGGTTCAAACGATGATACCCATACTTCGATAGTAATTGATACACGTGAATATTCGGTTTTTGAAACATCGGATTTTTTGCCGTTTGCAGCCGGTATAGAAGCCGGCGCGGGTTCGGTTATGATATCGCATAACATTATGGAATGTATTGATCCGGATCGTCCTGCCTCCGTTTCTTCCGCTGTGCATGAGCTTCTGCGCGGTACATTGAATTTTAACGGAGTCATAATAACTGACGATTTGGGTATGGATGGAATAACAAATTTTACAGACGGTGCCGAAGCCGCGGTAGCAGCTGTTTTGGCGGGTAATGATATGCTGTGCTGTTCTGATTATGAAACTCAGTATAAAGCAGTTGTTTCAGCATATGAAAATAAATTGATAACGGAAGAAAGAATAAATCAATCTGTAGAACGTATATTAAAATGGAAAATTGATTTAAATATTATTTTTTGACAGGTAAAATAATTATATTTATATTTTCTCCCCGTCCTTATAGCATTTTTAATTTAATCTACTTGACACACCGGTCTTTGAAGAATATAATCGTCATATGTAATAATAATTTGGAGGGTATGCAAATGTACAAGCTTTGGGAAAACGGAACACCGTATTATAATCCGGAATTCGGCCAGGAAGAACCTACGCTTACCCCGTATTTAAAAGGAGATAAAAAACGCGGATGCGTTATAGTTTGTCCGGGAGGAGGTTATTCCGGACGTGCTCCTCATGAAGGCGAACCGATTTCACGCATGATAAACGAAGCGGGAATACATTCGTTTGTATTGAACTACAGAGTCGCGCCTTATAAATATCCGGCAATACTTGAAGATGTGATGCGTGCCGTTCGTTATGTTCGCTATCACGCGGGAGAATTTAACATCGATCCGAATAAAATAGGAGTACTTGGTTTCTCTGCCGGAGGGCACCTAACTACAATGGCAATCGAGCAATTTGATTACGGCAAGGACGGCGATTTAATAGACGCAGTTTCGTCCCGTCCGGACGCGGGTATCTTATGCTATCCGGTTGTTTCGCTTCTCAGGTACGGACATGGCGGTTCCTGCACTAATTTATTAGGCGACAAACCGGATGAAGCGCTTGTTAAAAAATTATCGGGCGAATTGTCTGTAAGAGAGGATATGCCTCCCGTTTTTATGTGGCATACGATGGAAGACGCGGGAGTGCATGTTAGAAATTGTCTTGATCTCTGTGCCGCGCTGAAAGAAAAAAATATTCCAGCCGAATTGCATATATTCCCGTACGGAGTGCATGGGTTAGGCCTCGCTCAATCAAATAAAAATGCGGCTCAATGGGCAGATTTGGTTAAAAATTGGCTTCTTATGTACGGCTTTTGATTGATAAAATATAAACGCAGTAATATTATTATAGATACATAACAAATAAAAACAGATATGATCAGGCTTTTATTTGTTTTATTTTGTTTGTTGTAATTCTTTTGTATTTAGAATTTATGAGCGGGGGATAAATTGAAATTACAAAAATTATAAATTATAATTAGGGAGAATTTTTATGGCTTATATACCGTTTCCGGCATATTATGATGATGCTCCGATAGATCTTTCCTTTGTTTATGCTAGTGAAAAACCTGCCGGAAGACACGGATTTTTAGGTGTCGACGGAAGCCGGTTCGTTTTTGAAGACGGAACGGAAGGTCGTTTTTGGGGAACTAATTTCAACGGAGGAGCAAATTTTCCGGAGTTTGATTACAGCGAAAAAGTAGCAGGGCGGCTTTCAAAAATCGGAGTAAATATGGTAAGATTCCATCAGCTTGATTCGGAATGGAATACTCCTAATATTTTTAAATTTACAAAAGGTCCGCGTTGCGAAAAAACCACCGAACTTGACCCCGAAAGCATGAAAAGGCTTGATTACCTCATATACTGTTTAAAAGAACAAGGTATTTACGTTTATCTTGATATCTTCACATACAGAAAATTTAAAGGAGGTGATAATGTAGAAAATGTAGCCGCTCTCGCCGATGCCGCCAAGCCTTACAGCGGATTCAACCGCCGTTTAATCGATTTGCAAAAGAAACTGGCTTATGATATGTGGAATCACTACAACCCTTACACCGGTCTATATTATAAAGATGATCCGGTTATTGTAATGTGCGAGGTTGTAAACGAAAGCGATTTGTTTTCAAGGCAAATAAATGTTGAACCTTATGTAAGCGAATTTAGGGGATTATTCCGCGCTTGGCTTGACGAAAAGGGATTTGTATATGACGCTGAAAACTGCGATATAAACGGAACTGACGACTTGCTGGTTCAATTCAAAATTGCGCTCTCTGAAAAATACTATATCGAGATGTGCGGCTATATGCGCGAAATAGGTGTTAAAATCCCTCTTACCGGTACAAACTGGTCGATAAACGCGGCATGCACCAAATCCCAGCTTGTGACAGATTTCACAGACAGCCACGTATATTTTTATGATTGGAGATGGGGAGAAGACGTTAAAATCTGCATGAATCATGCGATGACATGGGAAGCCGAATGCGGGTTCGGGGGACTTTCTGTTATGCGTGTCGCAGATAAGCCTTTCTTCGTATCAGAGTGGGATATGCCTTGGCCAAACGAATACCGCGCCGAGAGCTCGCTGCTTTACGCGGCTGTGGGTTCATTCCAGGGATGGTCTGGCTTCACAATTCACACATACGCTTATACTTCGAAACTTAACAATATGGATATTCTCGGAAAAGAAGTTTCCTCATCATCGATAGGCGGAGTTCCGTACAGAGAAGGAATATTCTCTACATGGAATGACCCTGCGAAATTCGGATTGTTTTATCATGCGGCGCTGATAACACGCAGAGCGGATATTCCGGCGGGTGAAAAATTTACCGAAATAAAAGTGGATAAATTAATAGGCGGAGGAAAGCCTGTTTTTACAGCAGCTGCGGAACAAAACAAAATAGCTTGTAACTTTGATGGAGTAGGAATCGATGAAAACAAACCGCTGGTTGATCTTGAATCAGGTGAAGTTACTTCGGATAACGGATGCTTATACAGAAGCTGGAAAAAGCAATACGGTACTATCAACAGCGGACGCACAAAATGTATCTATGGATTTTTAGAAAAGAACGGAACGGTCGAAATACCGGGAATGGCAGTTAACTGCGTCACCGATTTTGCGGTTCTTGCCTTATCATCTCTTACAAGCGGCGATATCGTAAACTCTGATAATATGCTTTTGACAGCAGTGGGACGCGCTAAAAATACCGGAGCGGAATTTGACGGAACAACAATGAAAAATTACGGAAGTGCTCCGATATTGATTGAAGTCATCGAAGCGGAAATTATTCTTGATACTACCGTGAGCGATCTCAAGGTTTGGGCGGTAAACGCCGAAGGATTTTATGTAGGTTCACCGCGTTCATGGTACGGAGAAGACGGAAAATTCCATATTGAAATCGGCAAAACTATGAGGAGTATGTATTATCTTATCCAAAAAGAATAGGAGAAAAACATTATGTTAACAAGGTTAGCGGAAAAAAAGATATAGAAGCCATATGCGCTCTTTATGAACAATTTCTAAAATGTAATAAAGGAGTGCAGCTGAAATATTATAAAAATGAATCGCTGAATGGTAATTATCCTGAAAGTATAATAGAAAATCCGGTTTCTGATATATTTGTTGCATGTGAAAACACAACAGAAAACAAAGAAAAAATTTTGGGATTTGTACATGTCCGCAAGTCCGGCTCTCCGCCTTTTGAAAATAATATTCCCAATAAACATGCAGAAATAGCTGATTTAATTGTAGACAAGGATTTCCGGGGAATGGGAATCGGCAAAGAATTATTGGAGAGTTCAAAAAACTGGGCTGCGGGTAAAAATATTGATTATAATGAAATGATGATTGTCAATGAAAACATTAATGGTATAGATTTCTCTTTGAACGAAGGATTTTGCGAAATTTTAAAACCCTAATAAAAATGTATAATTATAAATTGTTATATAAAATTTGTTTCCCGATATACATTGTTTTAAAATATACAGAATATTTTAAGAATTAAATAATAAAAAAACCCTCTGTTTACGCAGCTTTTTAAACTGTGAAAACGGAGGGATATTCGTTTTTGATAATGTATATAAATAATTTTTTTGTTGCAATATAAATTTATTATTTTGATAAATCAATTACATAGAATACTGCGCTGTTACCGCGGAAAGTGAGAGAAAGATTTATTTTGTTATCTTTTACATCTGCGATTCCTCTTGTTGGGATCAAAACAGAATATTTTTCATATTCGGATTCATCGAACGGAAGCAAAATTTGCGCCGAATCAATTGACCAGCCGGTGGTATTTGGTACATTTTTGTTTTTTGCATACCATTCATCGAAAAAATTCGCTGTATCATCGATTAAATACCTAGTTACGATATAATTGTTTCCGCTTTTCGCTTCTGCGGGAAGATTTATTTCATATGAAGCGGTAACTTCTTCTGAAAACAACATGTCATATTTAAAAGAA
The DNA here is from genome assembly GCA_031549925.1 of Eubacteriales bacterium. Lineage (GTDB taxonomy): Bacteria > Bacillota > Clostridia > Oscillospirales > CAG-272 > JAVBPA01. The sequence continues at coordinate 742 of JAVBPA010000099.1, read as the reverse complement.
TAAGCCATTATATAAATCTTTTTATTTTTTTCGTCATATGACGCGGTCAAATCACATTCAGTATTTTTCGGCAAACCGGAATTATATTTTACTTGCGTTTTAACTTCGGCAGATCCGTTCATGTTATAAAAACAGGAAGCAACATGGTGAGAAACAGTTTTTAAACCGCTGAAAGCATTTCCGGTAGTATACAGCCAAGTTGCGAAATAGTCGATATCAAAATCGATCATCGTTTTAATAAGTCTTGCGTCATACGCGCTTTGATAAGTGTGTCCGACTACTCTCGAAGTAAGCGGTAAATCATCGCTCCCATTGAGCAGTCGTCCCTCATCAATGCCGTAATCAAGGTTGAGATTATACGATTTCGCGGTTTTACGTACGATTTCGATACATTTCTCAACAGGAATCGAAGTTTTTTTTGAAGGATTAATATCGTAAAAAGATATTGAAAGATATTTTAATAAACTTCCGGTCTTTTTGGTATAATAATTCGTTCCCACGGCACAATGGCGTATAAATTCAAGTTCATCCCAAAGACCGTCGGCACAAGTCATACTGTGTGCGCCGATGTATGTATTATCACCTAAAATATCGCATAACGCACCCGCTGTATAATCATAAATCTTACAATAGGCAATAAGCGAATCCTCACTCTTCTCGCCTGTGTTAAACCAATCGGAATTTTCATATTCTGTGAAATCTCCCCACTTCCAGCTCCTCACTTCTTCAATTCCGAAACGGT
>JAVBPA010000069.1:0-54821 GCA_031549925.1 Eubacteriales bacterium | reverse complement strand
AGAAATGCTTGACATTATACGCGGCGGACGTATATTCGATTATGGCTATTATGATGCTACTATTTCGTGGGATTTATCGTATATCGGACGTAATTTGATTGAACAAAAAAATCATGATTTTGCTTCATATTATGATGCACGGCAAAAACAGGCAACAAAAAGTTTATCAAAATTATACGATCAGTATCTCGGATAAGTTTATTTAAATAATTATTAAAAAAAATGAAAAATAAACTAAAATATTTACCAGTAGTAATAATATTTATAATATCTTTATTTGTTGTTTTTTCCTGTAATAAAGAAGATGAAAAAAATGATACGGATAAAATAACAATTATAAAAGCAGGGGAATCTAGCGATTACGTTATAATACGCGGAGACAGCGCGTCAGAAGATGAAATTAACGCGGCGGTTTTACTTCGGGAAAAATTATTGGAAATTACAGGTGTAAAGCTTTCTATAGCAACAGATTGGGTTAAAAAAGAAGAAGATATTTTACCCGATTCCGCTGAAATTGTAGTGGGAAATACAAATCGTCTGCACGATTTACCCGCCGATAATTATTATACCATTAAAATGATTAACAAACGTATAATAATAAATGCTTCGCCTTCTGTTATAGGAATTGCCGTACAATATTTTATCGATAATTTTATAACATCGGATGGTTTAACTGTCCCAGAAAATCTAAACATACAAAATCGTGCGGAAACGACTTCTGACAATTCAAATGAGATATCGGAATCTGAATATGATGAAATAAAAATACCAAAAGATCCGGGGTACAGCGGAATGCCAGCAAAAAGTGAAATACGCGCGGAAAACGGTATACCGAAATTATATATCAACGGAGAATATACTTCGCCGACAATATTTTTCGGAAATACCGATATAGGAACTAATGTAACAGAACAAGCAATCTTAGCGGCAAACGCAGGAATACATCTTCATTCTGTTATATACAATTTAAATTTCGACGATGATTATACGGATGAAGAAAGCTATGCTTTAAAAAATTTACGTAATTGCATGGATGCTATAATTAAAGGCGATCCTTATGCCAAGATTATATTGCGTGTAAATACAGGAGCATATTATAATCCAAATACAATTGACGAAAATGATTGGCGGAATGTTGACCGCATAGAATATACTGACGGTTCATACGCCGCTCTCGCTTCGACCGCTTCTGACAAATGGGCAGAAGAAGCATCTCTCCGTCTTGAAGCTATTGTAGAATATATGAGGTCTTCCGAATTGTATGCCGATCATTTGATTTGTATACATTTGGAAAAAGGCGAATGGTTTGAACAGGATTTCCGCGAAAGAGGCTCTGATATATCCAAAACAAATGACAAAAAATTCCGTCTTTGGCTCATTGATAAATATAAAACCGATGAAGAATTAAACAAAGCATGGGGCGCAACTCATGGATTTTCGGGAGCTTGTGTTCCGCGAGATCTTCCAAACAATATATCAAGCGATCATTCATATCCGAATACATTGTTACTGCTTCCCGAAGAAACCAGATTTTCCGATTATATCGATTATATCGGGCAATTGGTTTCAGGCCGTATAAATCAATATGCGGAGGTAGTAAAAAAAGCGTCCGACAACGAATTGCTGGTAATTGCTTTCTACGGATATTTATATGAATTATCCGATGCTCAATCCGGGCATTATAATATGAAAATGCTGCTTGCAAGCGATTATATCGACGGTTTCGCTGCTCCTGTTTCATATGACGGAAGAACAGGTACAGATGGTGCGGTAGGTGCGACAAGTGCTTATATGACCGCTGTAGACTCTGTTTCAAGGCACGGCAAAATGTGGTTTCAGGAAAGCGACCAAAGGACATTTGTTAATTCTTCCCCTTCCGATCCTTTTCTCCCCGCACTAAAATCATTAAATGATATTTATATGGTTCACCGACGTGAAATCGGAATGGGAATGGTTCATATAAACGCAATGTGGGCAATGGATCTCGGAGGAACAGGATGGCTTTTAGATCCCACTATTTGGACTAATTTATCGGATTTAAGCAAAAAATACGATGAATATGTAAATTCCCTTAAATCTGCTCCTTCATTTGATGCGGTTTTTGTAGTCGATGAGGCAGCAGAATCGGTAGCCGGTATGCCTTCATACAATGTTTCGCGGAATTTGCTTGGTGCGACAAGGCTTGAGGCTTATTATGCCGGTGTATCCGCGGCTTTTGCGACAATGGATGATATCTTAAACGGAAAGTTTTCGGATGCTTCGCTTTATATTTTTATGAATCCTTACAGGATATCAGACAGCGACGCAGAAAAACTTTCTTCCATAGTGTGCGGAGATAATAAAACCTCTGTTTATATGTATGGTTTCGGCGAAACATCAGAAAACGCGTTATCTGAACTTACCGGTATGGTTTTCAAAAAAACAAAAGCATCGCAGACTATAATGCGTTTGACTGAGCTTGGCAAAAATATGAATTTTATACGTTCTCAAATAACAAACTCAGTAAATCCGAGATTCAGCGTAATTGAAGGGCAATCAGAAGTTTACGCGGAATGGCAGGGTGGAAACAGCGGAGATTCCTTTGTATTGCATAAAGGAAACGGATGGAACTCAATCTTTTTCGGCGGAACATTTTTAGACCGTGATAACATCAGAGCAATTTGCAATATAGCAAATGTAAATATAATTTCGGATGCAAACGATGTAATTATCGCAAATGACAGTTTGATTGTATACTGCGCTTCTTCTCCCGGTATAAAAACTATTAATTTCGGAAAAAGCTGTAATGTGGAAGACTTTTTTGATAACAAAAAATATACCGCTGTTACCGAAATAACAGCGGAATTTGAAAAAGGTGAAACCCGTTGGTTTTTTATAACTGATTAATTGTTTTACTTAAATTCCTCTGGGACAATTAATTATGCTTCCGCTTTGTTTTTGTTCTACTGAGGAATTTGAGATTGACGAATTATCTGTAACTGAATTTAAAGCAGTATTTTCCGCTTTTCCGCACAAATGTGCCGACATACATTCATAATGCGAAGAAGGATAATTGCTTTCCCGCACAATAATCACATTATCATCCAAATGCGAACAATATTTTTGTGATATTTCACGGTAAACGCGTTTCCCTTTATCTTTATCGCTTATGTTTGACTGCATAATATAAACCCATCCTTAGCTTAAATGTTGTTTTTATTCTTGTTTTATTATCATATGCAATCTTTCAGATTTTATACAATTTAGAATGAATCCAGGATTTTTAGCAATAGAAAAAGATATAGGAAAATAAATTCTTATATCTTTTTTATATTAGAAATCATGTAAATCATTTGGGAATAAAATATATTTTCAAAATTCTATTTAAAAATCAAAAAATTTTAAAACACGCTGAGGTTTCGCAAAAAGTCTATTATTCAGCAATTGATTAATAAAAGATTTTAATCTTTCAGCATTTTTACCATTTTTTCTACTTGGAGAGTGATTTCATCAAACTCGCCTTCTTTAATCAAATCGCGTCTAACTATACATGAACCTACTCCAACTCCCGCGGCACCCGCCGATATAAATTTGTTCATGTTATTATCGTCTATTCCGCCCACCGCTATTATTTTAATATGATTTATGGGAGCTGTTACTGAGCTTATATAATCTGCCCCCAAATTACCTGCGGGAAATAGTTTAACAAAATCCGCTCCGTTGTTATGCGCGTCGATAATTTCAGTCGGAGTCATAGCTCCGGGAATGGAAACCATTCCGCATTTTAATGTTTCTTTTATCACTTTAATATCAGTATTAGGAGATATAATAAATTCGGCTCCGGCTTCATAAGCAAGTTTTACCTGTTCCTCTGTCAATACAGTTCCGGCTCCGACGTGAAGCTTGTTATCGAAATTTTTGCGGAGGGTTTTTATTTCATCAAGTGTTAATTCAAATGAAAAGTCACCTGTTTGATCAAAAGTGACTTCTATTAATTTTATTCCACCCTCATAAATAGCTTTCGCGACCGGTAATAAATATTCTTTTTCCAACTTGCGGACAATAACGATAATTTTATTGCTGTTAATACATGATATTACATCTTTTTTCATATATAAAATCTCCGTATAGTATAATAACTTATTATACATACAATTATACGACAATTTTTTTAAAATTGCAATATTTAAGTTATAATATAAATTATTATAATAAAAATAGAACGCTTATTGTCAAAAACAAGCGTTCTCAAATAAAATTAAAATTATGCTTTTTTGTATTTTATATCGTTTTCATCCATATAAGCGGTAATACAGTCTCCCGCTTTTATTTTTTCTTCAAGCATTTCAGAGGAAAAACTATCTTCCAGCCTCCTTTGGATTTCACGGCGCAGAGGACGCGCTCCGTATACGGGATCCATTCCAACTTCAGCTAAAAAATTTATCACTTCATTTGTTATATTAAGTGTTATACCGAGTTTTGCTATTCTTGCGCATACATCTCCGGTCATTATAACCGCTATTTTTTTAATATCTTCTTGATTTAATTTATTAAATACGATAATATCGTCTATTCGGTTGATAAATTCCGGGCGGAAAATATCACGCAGATGTGACATGACGTTTTCGCGTATAATTTCGCGTTCTTCTTTTTTCACGTTGTTAACGTCAGTTCCAAACCCTAACGGCGAACCTTTATGCGTGAAATTTATTGCTCCGGCGTTTGAAGTCATTATAATAATAGTATTTTTAAAATCGACTTTTCTTCCCTGAGCATCTGTCAATATTCCATCATCTAATATTTGCAGCAAAACATTAAAAACATCCGGATGCGCCTTTTCTATTTCATCAAACAATACAACAGAATACGGATGTCTGCGTATTTTTTCTGTAAGCTGACCGCCTTCATCATATCCGATATATCCGGGAGGAGAACCGATTAATTTCGAAACGCTGTGTTTTTCCATATATTCAGACATATCTATACGTATCATAGCATTTATATCCCCGAATAAAACTTCGGCAAGAGCCTTTGAAAGCTCGGTTTTTCCCACACCTGTGGGTCCTAAGAATATAAAAGATCCCATTGGGCGGCGCGGATCTTTTAATCCGATTCTTCCTCTGCGTATCGCCCTGGCAACAGATTCAACCGCTTCCTCCTGACCGATAATTTTTTCACGCAGTATATCTCCGAGATGAAGCAAGCGGTAACTTTCTTCCTCCGCCAATTTTTTAACCGGAACTCCGGTCCATAATGTAACTATATCCGCTATATCATTTTCTGTGACAGCGAGGGAAATATCGGTTCTGTTTGATTCCCATTCGGTTTTTAATTTATCATATTCTTCTTGCAATTTATTTTCACAATCCCGAAGCGAAGCTGCTTTTTCGAAATCCTGTGATTTTATAGCCTCCGTCTTTTCAGCAGTACATTCTTTTAATTTATTTTCAATTTCCTTTAAATTCGGAGGAGAAGTATAATTTTTTATCCGTAATCTGGAACACGCTTCATCAATTAAATCAATGGCTTTATCGGGGAGGTACCGATCGTTTATATATCTTTTTGACATTATGACAGAAGCTTCAATTGCTTCATCGGTTATTTTTATTTTATGATGAGCCTCGTATCTGTCACGCAGGCCTTTAAGAATCAATACAGCCTCTTCAGCTGAAGGTTCTCCCACCATAACAGATTGAAATCTTCTTTCAAGAGCGGTGTCTTTTTCAATATGCTTCCTGAATTCGTTGATTGTCGTCGCTCCGATTACCTGCATATCTCCTCTTGACAACGCCGGTTTTATAATATTGGCGGCGTCAATAGCTCCTTCCGCAGCTCCGGCACCTATAATATTGTGGATTTCATCAATAAATATTATTATATTTTTATTTTTCGCAAGCTCATTCATAACGCTTTTTATACGTTCTTCAAATTCGCCGCGATATTTTGTTCCCGCTATCATTCCTGCCATGTCAAGCATTACAAGAGTTTTGCCTGAAAGTGTTTCCGGTACATTACCATCCGAAATACGCTGAGCCAAACCTTCCACAACGGCAGTTTTCCCTACACCCGGTTCTCCGATAAGACACGGATTATTTTTTGTTCTTCTCGATAAAATTTGGATAAGACGTTCGGTTTCCGCGTCGCGTCCGATAATCGGATCAAGTTTATTTTCTTTTGCCATTTGTGTAAGATCGCGTCCGAATTGTTTTAGTGTGGGACATGAATTAAGTGTTTTATCCCCGTTTTGTTTCGCGGAATTTATATTTTGATTAAATGGCTGATTTTCCTGCGGTATTTCTCCGGAAGGTTCGCCCGGTTCGTTAAATTCACGGAAAAATGTTAAAATATCATTTCCGATATCCCTTATATTGATTCCCATTGAAGTTAATATTTTTACAGCGAGACATTCGGGTTCAGTTATAATAGCTAATAATATATGTTCTGTACCGATATAATTCTGACCGTGCTGAGCCGAATGCTGAGCGGATGTTTGTATAATATGTTTTGTTCGCGGAGTCATTGCGGCAGGTGTATTCGACGCAGTTTCGCCTACCCCTTCAGATGCGATTATCGCATCCCGTACCGCGGTTTCGGTTATTCCTCTTTTATCCAGCAATTTAGCCGCTATACTTTCGTTTTCCTTTATAAGTCCCAAGAGAAGATGTTCGCTTCCCACAAATGTATGTCCCATTTCAACCGCTGCCTGCTGAGCTTTATATAAAGCGTTCTGCGCTGTTTGTGTATATTTTCTTTGCATTGAATATCACCTTCTTTTTAAATTTTTTATTTTAATTTAGCTTTAATATAATCCGCTCTGGCTTTGTCCCTCGCGTTTCCGCTGTCGCCGCAGCCGCTTTTTATAATCAAGGAAGCCGGTTGAATATCGATCATCAATTCACCCAATTTTTCATATGAAATATCTTTGATATAGCCGTATGATATGCCGAGCCTGATATCAGAATAAAGCTTCATAAATTCATTTGAAGTCATAAGATACGCGTTTTTTAATATTCCTATTGAGCGGAATATCTTATCGCAAAGACTGTCTTCCCCGTCGCTTCTTATAATGTTTCTTTCGTTGCGTTCCATAACAATTATCTGTTTAATAACGTCTGTTAATTTTTCAATAGCCTCGTTTTCAGTTATGCCCAAAGTAACTTGATTTGATATTTGATACATATTTCCGTCAGAAGTACTTCCCTCTCCGTATATACCTCTGATCGTAAGTCCGATTTTAGGCAGATATGAAACAAGCTGCTGTATTTTTCCGGAAGCGCTTAAAGCGGGTAAAAACATCATAACCGAAGCACGCATAGCGGTTCCTAAGTTTGTAGGGCAACAAGTAATGAAACCCAATCTTTCATCATAAGCAATATTTAATGAATCGCAAATCAAATCATCATAAGAACAAGCTGTATTATAAGATTCTACAAGAGAAAATCCGGCTTTTATACATTGAAGCCTTATATGGTCTTCTTCTATCGCCATAACGGCAACTCCGCTTTCCTCATTCAAAAATAAAGCGTGCGGATTTTCCTGAGAAACAAATTCCGGACTGACATATCTTTTTTCCGCATAGGAAGCGGCTGCGGGGAGCGAAATTTTTGTAAAGTCTATATATTCCAAATCTCCGCCAAATATGTTTTTAACTTTTTCAATTATTTCAGAAGCAGATGTTTTATCCAATTTACCCGCAAACGGATAATCTGCTATATTACGGGCTAAACGTATACGAGAGCTTATAACCACATCATTTTCAGCGCCCGTTTCTTTATACCATGCCATATTATATTATCTCCTTCTATATATAGTTAATAATCATAAATTTTTATTTTCGTAAGAATTAATTTCATCCCGCAAAGCTGCGGCTTTTTCGAAATTTTGTTCATCAATTGCTGTTTTTAATTCTTTTTTCAATTCTATAATCTTATTTTTAAGTTCATTTTTAGCTTTATAACTTCCGGTAGCGCGTCCGTTATGTGTAACGTTTCCGTGAAGATGAATAACTGTAGGAGATATTTCTGTATTAAAAACTTCATAACATTTAGCACAGCCCATTTTCCCGCTTTTTACTATATCGGAAAATTCGCTGCCGCATAATGTGCATCTTTTTGGAGCTTCAATATTTTTTCTGATCTGCGGCTGCTGCTGATATCCAAAAAATCCTGCAAAAGGATTAATATTTAAAGCTGACGAAAAAAATGATTTTCCTATATTTAATTTATCCGCACATTCTCCGCATAGGAAATTTTCGGTCAATGTGCCGTTTATATTTTGTTTATAATAAATTGTTGCCTGATTTTTTTTGCAATTTGAACACAACATGATTAAATCCTCCCAATTCATAATATTTATAATATTAATTTTAATCCATTAAGGTTAATATAATTTGCCTGAAAATGTCGGCCTTTAATTTTTCATTTTCCGTATTTATTATAGCGATTCGTATTATTTTAGCTTCACGCGGAGTTATTATATTCCTGTCTAGCAAATTTGATAAAAACATAAGAGCGGTATTATCATCAAGATTTTCTCCTAAAGCATAAAAGAAGTGCATCAGATATTCATTTTTATGCATTTGCTTTTTAATTATTCTTATATAACCTCCTCCGCCTCTGCGGCTTTCGATTATATATCCCTGCTCCGGTGTAAAACGCGATGTTATTACATAATTTATCTGGCTTGGAACACATCCGATTTTATTTGCCAAATCATTTCTTTTAAGTTCCAATGTCCCGTCAGATTCTGATATCATATTTTCTATCAATTCGGCTATTGCATCCGATATCCCCATTTTGTATCACCTCTTATATATGATTTGACTTTGACTATCTTTAACCTTTGTGATTCTATTATAAATTATTGGTCAACAATAGTCAAAGTCAAAGAAAGTCAAACAAAAACAACCATCAGCAATTAAGGACGGTTGTTTTCATTTATTATACGAATATCTCACTAAATCTCGTTTTTTCTAGCTATTTTAAATTTATTTACCTATAAAAGGCAAGCTTGCGGCAGCTATTGATTGTCCTACACGGCGGCTTTTTTCATCGGGAAGCTGAACATTTATTTTTTTCGCAAGCTCCGGATAAACATTTTCCAAAACTTCTTTTGCTTTTTTAAGGAGAATATTTCCTCCCTCACCTGATGTTACTCTTCCCATTAACAAAATATGTTTTATATCATAAAACAAAGAGTAATACGCCGCTCCGTATCCGAAATAAACTCCTATTGTTTCATATATAAGTTCTGCGCGTTTATCAGAGTTCTCCATCAAGGTTTGAACAACTTTTAATTTCTCGGCTGGAGAAAGTGATTCTTCAATATCAATTCCGGCGGCTGATGTTAATTTTATAATACCGTCTTGTGAAAAATATTTTACTCCGCATCCATAATCGCCGGACCATTCATCTACCATAGCTTTATCATTAAAATCAACCGGTACGAAAGCAAGTTCATTCAGCCATCCTGTTATATTTCCATTACGATCAACATAGCCTCCCGCTTCGCTTGTACCCATAGCAACACCCAGTATTTTTGTATCTTCCAAGCTCATAGCACCCGCTAGCGCTGTTACATCACCGTCGTTTGCCACTTCTATCGGAACATCTCCCATTTCTTTGGCTATATCAATATAAATATTTTTTACGTATTTATCAAAATCATTTTCAGGAACTTTTAAAAACAGAGATGAAATCATTATTTTATTATCGATTGTAACACCTGCGGTTGATACTCCTATTCCGTCGACTCTAGGCATTTTTGAAGCGGCTGTTTTCATTGCTTCACGAATCCCATCGATATGATAATGAGGATCGCTGTTGGTTTTCGGAAACCATACAACTTCTTCCGAAAAAATAGAAACTCCGTCTACTACCGCGCTGACTTTACGATCGCTTCCTCCCGCGTCAAAACCAATACGGCAGCCGTCAAGATGACGTTTGAAAGAAGCGGAGGATTCAACATCCGAAGGAGCTTTTTCGATATCACAATAAACAACTTCAAAAGGCTTTTCATAAACACGGCTCATAAAAACGCGGTCAAAATCTCTTAATCCGTTTTCTGAATAAGCATCCTTTATCATTTTATATATAACTTCAGACCCGGCTATAATGATTTTATAACCGCCGTGTATCCAAAGCATTGTTTTAACAACACGTTCTGTAATCTTATAATTTTCTTCATCATGTCCGCTGCCATCGCGAAAAACTGTCATTTTATGAGTTGATACATAACCGTTTGTTCGTTCTATTCCTATTATTATTTGATTGCCTCCGGATTTTTCTGCCCGTGAAACAAAGTTTTGATAAACCTGAATCATCGGTTCAAATGATAAATCAAGAGGAGCGGTTATCTTTTTATCTGGCATATATTGTTTTGCCTCCTTTGATAGTTTTATATATATTAAAATCTTCGTCGGCTATTACTATATCCGCTTCAAATCCTCTTTGAAGCGTACCGATACGACAGTTTTCTCCAATAACCATTGCTGGATTTTTTGTTGCCATAGCAACTATATCCCATATCGGCAAATCGGTATGATTTTTCATATTACGCAGCGCTTCATTTAAACATAAAACACTTCCCGCGATTGTTCCATCCTCAAGCTGGCATTTTATACCGCGTTTTATTATTTTTTGCCCGCCTAGTGTATAATCACCGTCGGGCATTCCTCCCGCGCGTGTGCAATCCGTTATAAGCGAAAGCTTGTCCCCTTTTATTTTAGAAACGACCCCGAAAAGTCCCGGATGTATGTGGAAAGTATCTGCAATTATTTCTGTTGACAAACCTGAATTGAAAACCGCGCTGACAACTCCGGGATTTCTGTGGTGCATAGGTGACATAGCGTTGTATAAATGCGTTGTATGGGAAACACCGTCGGCATATGCTGACATAGCCTCTTCATAGGTTGCGTCGGTATGACCTATTGATAGTATTATATCTGATTCAGATGTAATTTCTTTAATAAATTTATGATTTATATCCATTTCGGGAGCAAATGTAACGGTTCGGATAATATCGGAGTTTTCCAATATAAACGCAGCTTCTGGTGATTTAATATTTTCTTCGTCCTGAGCGCCTTTTTTTGACGGATTAATAAATGGTCCTTCCGCGTGTATGCCAAGTATTTCCGCTCCGTCCCAAGTTTTGCTCTTTTTAATATTTACTCTCACAGAATTAAAAGCTTCGATCAATTCTTTTTTTGAAACTGTCATAGTAGTAGGTAAAAACGAAGTCACTCCATTTTGTGCTATACCGTAAGCTATTTTTTTAATACCTTCGGAATTGCCGTCTGAAACATCTTCGCCGGCGTATCCGTGAATATGGATATCAATTAATCCTGCAATTATATATTTACCGCAAGCATCTATTATTTCCGCGTTATCGGGTATATCAGAATCCGAAATGATACCCCTTATTTTTTCATCAAAAGATAAAACTCTATTGTAAATTAAACCGTCGGGCATTACAATTATACCGTTTTTTAAATAAATCATTTGATAAATTAACCTCCGAAAAAATCTAACTTCAAACAGCATATCAATAAATTATGAACATTGCAATAAAATTTACGAGAAACTCTTTTATTTTTAACAAATATATACCATACTAATGTAATAATGTTTTCAAAATAATTATACAATTTACAATAAAAGAGGTTAAAATGAACATAAAAGTTTTTAAAAATTCTGCATTTGCAACCCGTGCGGCGGCAGATTATATCATTGCTCAAATATCGCAAAAATCGGATTCAGTTCTCGGCTTACCTACCGGAAGCACACCTTTAGGAACATATAAAACTTTAATTGAAGCTTTTTGTGAAGGACGTGTTTCGTTTAAAAATGTTAAAACATTCAATCTAGATGAATATGTCGGATTATCACCCGAACACGAACAATCTTACCGTTATTTTATGAACAGCAATTTGTTTAATCATATCGATATCGATATCGAAAATACCTGTATGCCATGCGACGGAACAGATATAACAGACGAAGAGGCTTCTCTTTACGACACTAAAATCAATGCTGCGGGAGGTATCGATTTACAGCTTCTCGGAATCGGAAACAACGGTCATATAGCTTTTAACGAACCGGGGGGATATATAGGAAGTTTAACACACAAACAAAAAATTTCCCAAAACACAATCGAAGCAAACGCACGTTTCTTCGGAGGAGATGTAAATGCTGTTCCGAAATACGCCGTTACCCTTGGTATCAGAGGTATAATGAACGCACGTAAAATAATATTGCTTGCACTTGGTTCTGGTAAAGCGCAAGCAGTATACGATACAATTTGCGGTCCTGTAACAGCAGCTGTTCCAGCCAGTATTTTAAATCTCCACCCGGACTGCACTGTTTTATGCGACGAAGAAGCAGCTTCTATGATAATAAAACATTTTCAATCTTAATCAAAAAAACTGTTTTAATTCACCGGAAATTTTATATTAATTTAAATATAACAGCTCTCTTACAATGATATTTTGTTCGGGAGCTTTTTTATTTAACTTATTTTGCGGAAATATATATTATTTTAATTTTCATTTTTAAAAAACGCGCTTAAACCATAATTTACCATCAAATCGATAATTACAGCAATATCCTTCGGGTTTTCCAGCATCGAATCTTTTATCCATCTTTGTATAATTCCGATGCTTCCGTTTGAAACAAATGAAAATAAATTTTCAAGAAGTGATTTATCTTCGCAGTTTAATGTTTTTTCCCATTCGGAAATACAGCGTTCTTTTGCTATATATAAAATTTTTTTCAAAAATTCCGCGTCTCCGTTTTCACTGAGCAAAACCTTGCATATGTCAATGTTTTCTGTAATACAATCAATTATTCTGTATATCACATTAAAAGTGGATTTTTCCGTTTTTTCTTCCCCGCCTCTGTAATCCGCCAGTGTTTCGCTTATTATAATAATTAATTCATCCTCTATTTTTTCAAGCAAATCATACGGACTGCTGTAATGAGCATAAAAAGTTCCCCTGTTTATATCTGCTTTTTCACAAATGTCCTTAACTGATATTTTATTAATATTTTTATCTTTCATAAGTTCAAGAATACTTTGCCTCAGTACCATTTTTGTATATTTAACTTTTCTGTTGTTTTTTTCGTTCTCCATTTACATATCCTTTCTTTAATATTTTTCTTACATAAATTGTTTTCATGTTGGTAAAGTATAATTAAAATTTTTTCAGACATATTTTCTAATTATGTTTATTTGCATACACATATATTTATTTTGATTGTTGTATTTATGACATTGTATATATTATAATATAGTTGGATGAATAATCAACACAATGTACATATTTTAATACAATGTACATATTTGATATGTTTATTCAATAAATATCCCGGAGAATTTAATGGAAAAAATTTTTCAATTTATTTTGAAACACAATCGAGCCGTCATCATTGTTTTTGTTGTTTTATCTGTTTTCTGTTTGATTTTATCATCTTTTGTTGAAAGAAATTATAACTTAGTAGATTATCTGCCACGTGACGCCGAATCAACAACCGCTTTTAATATTATGAACGAAGAATTTGACAAGCCTATACAAAATCTTCGCGCATGTATTGAAGTTGAAAGCGTTCAGGAAGCAATTGAAATAAAAAACAAAATATCATCCCTTGAAACGGTTATTGATATCATGTGGCTCGACGACGTTGTTAACTTGTCTCAACCGATAGAAAATATAGATAAAGCAATTTCTGAAAATTATTATAAAGATAATACAGCTTTATATACAATCACAATAAAAAAAGGAACAGAAATTGAGTCTACTAATAATATACGCGGTATCTTGGGACCGGAGGGTGCGTTATCCGGCGAATCGGTTAATTTATCACGCGCCCAAAAACTTACGGCAACAGAAGTTTTAAATATTGTAATAATGCTTGTACCGATTATAGCAATTATTCTTTTATTTACTACCAATTCATGGACTGAACCGCTTTTTATTTTTGCGGCAATCGGTGTTTCAATATGTATAAATATGGGTACAAACGTCTTTTTTAAAAATATATCGTTTGTAACAGCCTCTGTTTCCCCCATTCTTCAATTGGCTGTTTCGCTCGATTATGCTATATTTTTACTTGGAAGCTTCCGTGATTTCAGGAAAACCGAATCAGATGTCAAAAAGGCTATGTTATCCGCAATGAAACGGTCATTGCCTGCTATATCCGCCAGCGCAATAACTACTCTGCTTGGATTTTTAGCCCTGGTTTTCATGAGGTTCGGATTAGGCAGCGATCTTGGAATAAATTTAGCAAAAGGGATTTTTTTCAGTTTATTGTCATCGATGATTTTACTCCCGGCTTTAGTAGTAACATTTTATAGGATAATTGAAAAAACCACTCATAAACCGTTTATAAAAGTCAGCGGTAAATTCGGCGGTTTTATAAAAAAATTACGTATTCCCGTTTTGATAGCGGTGATAATAGTTGCTGTTCCCTGCTTTTTAGCACAACATTCAAACGATTTTCTTTATGGGATGGAAGGTGCGGAAAGCAATACAAGCGAAGGCTTGGAGCTTGCAAAAATAAACAATCTTTTCGGAGAATCGACTCCTATAGTATTGCTCGTTCCGAAAGGAGAACCGGGAAAAGAAGCGCAAATGTGTTCGGAATTAAAAGATATAAATCATATAACTTCAATTATATCTTATTCTACAAGCGTCGGCAATGTTATTCCGTCCGAATTTTTGGATGAATCCGTATTATCAAATTTTTATTCCGAAAATTACAGCCGTATTGTTTTGAACGCCAATACGACAAGCGAAGGCGACGAAGCTTTTAACACGGTAGAAAATGTCAGAAAAATTGCCAAATCATATTACGGAAACGACGCTTATACTTGCGGAGCAAGCGTTAATATATACGATATGAAAACGGTTATAACTTCCGATTCCCTGACAGTAAATCTGCTTGCTATCGCGGCAATTGCCATAACTTTGCTTATTACTTTCAAATCTATTTCACTTCCGTTTATACTGCTTATTACAATCGAAGCCTCTATTTGGATAAATCTCGCTTTGCCGTATTTTATGGGCACTAAGCTTTCCTATATAGGATTTTTAATCGTTTCAAGCGTTCAACTCGGCGCAACAGTCGATTACGCCATATTATTTACAGATCACTACATTAGCAACAGAAAAAATAATAATCCCCTGCAAGCTTTGAATAATACAGTCAGTGATACGACAGTTTCAATACTAACATCAGCCATAATACTTACAATAGCCGGTATTATTATAGGAATAATATCAACGCAGAACATTGTCAGCCAGCTCGGTACTCTGCTTGGAAGAGGTGCTTTTATATCGGCTGTTCTGGTTTTCTTTGTCCTGCCTGCCGCTTTGACAATTTTTGATAAAGTTATAGCGTATACTACAATCGGTGCCGGTTATATGCGAAAAACCAAAAACAAATTTTGAAATTTTTACGGAGAAAATATATAAACATGAAAAATATCACAAAAAAAGTATTCACAACTGTATGCGCTTTATTATTTATCTTAATTAGTATCATACCTTCATCGGCAGCTAACGGAGCTATGACAAAAGAAGAAGTTATTTATGCAAATTTAAATTACGATGGTTCGGTTAACAATGTATATTCACTTAACATTATTAATTCAAACGGAAATACGGCTTTCGAAGATTTCGGTGAATACAGCCGCATTGTAAATTTAAGTGATACTGAAAAACTCATATATGCAGACGGGAAAGTAACTTCTCAAAGCAAAACAGAAAGATTTTATTATCAAGGTTATATGGAAAACAAAGAAATACCTTGGATAATAAATATCGATTATAAATTGGACGGAAAAACTTTAACCGCCGATAAACTTTCCGGAGCGAACGGTTCGCTTGAAATAAATATAGACATATCTGAAAATAAAAACTGTAAAAACGGAGAAGTTTTTTATAAAAATTATACATTGCAAATACAAGTTACCTTTGATATGAAAAAAGCCAAAAATATTACGGCTCAAGGAGCGGCTTTCGCAAATTCCGGAAGCAATAAAATTGTTACCTGCACCTCTCTTTCCGGACAAAACGGAAATTATTCTATTAAAGCAGATATAAATAATTATTCGATGAGCGGAATTCAAATAGCTGCTATTCCGATGAATATATCTTTTAATACAGATTCGCTTGATTTTTCATCGTTTACAAAACCTTTAACGGAACTACATGATGGTATATCAAAATTATCGGATGGAACGAGCGAAATTAACAAAGGTATAAAATCATTGAACGAAGGTATTTCTCAGTTATCCGGCGGAAGCGTTGAATTTAAAGACGGGCTTTATGAATTATCCGAAGGAGGAAAAAGCATTAAAGACGCGTCAAAACAGATACTGGACGCACTTTTGCAAATAGATTCTTCTTTATCGGCAGCAAATACATCAGTTCTTGATAAACTGCCCGAACTCATGAGTGGACTTGTTCAGTTGTCAGAAGGTCTTGATAAAATATCGGCAGGTCTCGGCAGTCTTTCTGATAATTACAATAATGCTTACTCCGCTCTTGATCAAACTTTATCCGCAATACCCAATAAAACAGAGCTTGAAAAATCAGCCGGGGCATTTTCGGCTCTTGCCGAATCAAAAGATCCTGCTGTCAGTGCTTTATATAAAGCATTTTTACAGCAACAGCAATTAATCATCACAATAAAAACGGTATATGAAAAAGTTTCACCTGCTTTTACCGCTTTAAAAGACAATTTACCCGAAATAAAATCTCAAATCGACATAATAAAACAGTCAATCGATTCAATGACTTCTTCTGTAAATCAAGAATTTTTGAAAAACGATATTTCTTCTTCAATAACGCAGTTATCCGGCGGCATAAGCCAAATATTTAAAAATTATAAATTATTTGATACAAATTTAAACAATTTTACAAATGGCTTAACACAAACGGCACAGGGATATACAAAAATTGACGGAGGTTTATCAGAAATTGAAAAAAATACAGATGTTCTTGAAAAAGGCATGGATGAGATATCATCAGGATTAAAAGAGCTTAATTCAAATACCGAGGGAATGGACGAAAAAATTACAACGGAAGCAAATGAAATGATAAACAAAATGTTATTTGAAGATTATAACCTTGTATCATTTGTATCAGAAAAAAACAACAATTTGATAAAAGAAGTGCAATTCGTTTTAAAAACACCCTCGATTGATTTACCTGAAATAATAAAAGAAACCCCAATTGAAGTAAAAACGACTTTATGGGATAAAATTAAAAAATTATTCAATATAAAATGATTTAATTGCAAAACAAGAAAGATAATACACCGATATGAGGAACCATTTTTATGGTTTAACCCGAAAAAAATACGATGTAGAATTGGCGATTTAACACCAGAAGTTAAAAGTAAAGCATTGGAATAAATAAATGGTATAAAATTTTGGATTGAATGCAAAAGCGGTTGCAACTAGTGAAAAAATGCAATTACTAAAATGAAATGAGAATTGCTATCAATTATGAAAAAGAAGATTGTTTTAAATAAGGTACATTATTCGCATATAAAAATATCTTTTCCGTGAATTAAACTATAGCTGTATTTTATAATAATTTTGTCGTTGTTTTGATAATCTGCATCTGGAAATATAATTGCGCTGTGTGTATTGTCTTGTTCAATTATTTTTATTTGCGCTATATAGCAATAATTTGATAAATACCAAAAAGAGGCATGAGTTTTCGCCAAAAAAACATAACTCATGCCTTCATCATTTTTATGAATAAAGTCATTCAATACAGTCATTTCATATTTTTTACCGTTGATAAACATAGGACCGATTTCTGTTATTTCTACGTTTGGCACAATAACCCGATAAATATCAGTTCTAAAAATATACAATGACAAAATCGATATTATTATAAGGACAAACGCTATTATAAGTATAATATTTTTCATGTGTTTTTTTATTTAACGTCTATACCTCTAACAATATTTTTATTTATTATCAAAAATATTATTAAAGCAGGTATCATATAAAGTATTCCGGCAACAAAAGCGTTTTCAGGCGCGTTTTCTATAACTCCTCTCATTATAACCGACAGAGGTTTAATCTTTCCCTCCTTGTTAAATACCAACATAGGTTCTACCAAATTCCAATTGTCTACAAAACTTAAAAAGAAAAGCAGTATAATACCATTTTTAGCAGATGGAATTATTATTTTAAAAAATATAGTAAGTGTCGAAGCTCCATCGATTTTTGCAGCATCAATTACAGTGTTTGGTATTTTTATCATTAAATATCTGACAAACAATACACCAAAAGGTAAAAATATCTGAGGGAGAATAACTGCATACTGAGTATTTAATAGATTAATAGTTTTTAAGGTTATATAACCCGGTACCATTGTAACTTGAAAAGGCATTAGCATCAGCATTAAATATATAAATAATATTATGTTCTTTAAAGGAAAATTAAACTTAGCAAATATAAAAGACATAATCGTTCCGAGTGCTACTTGGAAAAATGTTATAATGGTTGTATAATAACATGATCCGAAAAATCCGCTCCAAAATAAATCTCCGAGCAGTACTGTTTTAAAAAAATCATCTGCGGAAAATACTTTGATTCCCAGATTATTTTCAATGTAAAATGTATTGTAAACCAATAACAGACATGGATATATTACTACAAATATTATAATTATACATATAATAGCGCATATGATTTTTTTTGTGGCTCTAACAATATTCTTATTCATCATAATATTTTTCAATTCTGTTTCCCGTGATAATAAGCGGAGAAAAAACAGCAAATATAATCCCAAAAAATACATATGCCGCACAATATACATAATCTATATTAAGTCTGGTAAAATTGTTTTGAATAAAGTGCTGTACTAAATATACATTTTTAGGCGGATAATCTCCGAACAATATGTATATATCCCGAAACATCCGAAAAGAGTTTGTTATAGAAAGCAAAACATTAAAACAGATAAACGGAAAAATGTACGGTAGAATAATATAGTATAGTTTTTTTAGTTTTCCGGCTCCGTCGATTGATGCGGCTTCAAACTGCTCTTTAGGTATTGTACTGAGCGCTGTTATATAAATGAGAGTATTAAATCCGGTATATTTCCATAAATATATTAGTATTATCGAAAAAAAAGCATACTTTTCCTGAACAATATCAATTGCAATATGAAAAAAGGATTTTAACATATTCAGAAAATCATAAGATAATATATCTCCGATAACCAAAGCTATAACTATTGTAGGAATTATCAAAGGAAGGATTATTATATTTAATAAATAAGATTTTATCAAAAAATATTTTATAAAACATGAAATAAGAAATGATATGATATTTACGAGAAATACAATAATAATAGTGAACATAGCAGTGTTAACCATTGCTAATATGAATGCTTCATTTTTGAAGAGTGAAATATATTTCTCAAATCCTAAAAAACCAAATTTCAAACCATCTATACCGGATGTCTCAATAAACGTGCTGATTAACCCCACGATAAACGGAACAAGATAAAATATTACAATTCCCGACAGTCCTAAAGTAAGTGATATAGCTAATACTTTTTTATCTTTTATCATTTTTTATTTATTTTCGTTCTCTAAAAGCCATATATAATCTTCGATTTTTTGAGCGAAATCCTCTTTGGTTATTGAATTTTCCAGGTATCTCGGCAATTGTTCGTAAAAAATTTTTATGAAATCATAATTATATATCACGTTATTATTCAATTTTTCAAATATGGAAAGCAGCTCTTCTCTGAAACGTTTTGTTTTTGTTTCATATTCATCAAGCTGTTCCGAATTTAAAGATGAAATACGATATTTTACATATGCTTCCAATTGGTCAAGTTTATTATTAAATTCTTTGCGCGATATGTTAAGTTTATTGTTTTCATATTCCGCTAAATAAGATAAAAAGTTAAAAGATTCATTTTTTGCTTCTGATTTTGAAAATATCATAAATCCGCTGCTTTGAAACGTATATTTTTCCTTATCAGCATTAATACTTGAAGGCATTAAATCAATTGATTCTTTAGGTTCATATCCTTCAGGAGGCAAATAATGTAAAAATTTTATGTTTAAAGCTGCATTATCCATTGTAGGCGAATAAAGTTCCGGATCAGAATATTTTTTGATAATATCAAGAACAGCGTAAAAAGATGTTTTATCAAAACTAACATCACCATAATCCGTATTACAGAATTCAGAAAATAAACTACCGCATATAAGCTCAATTGAAACATTTGCGGAAAAAGGATACAAAGCGTTTTCTTTTAATTTTAAAGCTTCTTTGTAAAGTTGTTCAATTGATTTTATTTCAGCATCTAACGGCTGTGTTAATGATTCAATTAAATAAATTTTAATTGAATTCGGGAATACAAAAAGATTTCCGTTTTTTTCTCTGAATGCATCTATGATATTAGTAAAAAATTTTGAGTTATCTTTTAATATACTGTTTTTATCAATAGTGTCAAGATTAACGAAAAGATCTTTTGCGGCATAAGTTTTATATGGTATATATTCACTTGAAATAATATCCCATTTTATATCACCTGCGTTTAAGCATGTCGATACATATTGTATGTAATCACTTGCATTAAAAAGATTTGGATTTTCAGTGTAATATTCAACTTCGATATTTATATTTACATTATCTTTTTTATAATCGCTTATAATATTTTCAAAAGTGGTATCACGAGTCGGCAATAAACAATTTATTGTTTTTTGATTTTTTTTCTGATTCTCAAGCTCGGTCAATCTTTTTTCCTGTTCAGCTTCGCTCACAGCTTGTAATTTTACGATTTCGGAAAATTCATTTCCGGGAATCGAACTATCATAACTATTTGATATCGAAGTAAAAGAAAATAATAGAGTATTATCATCTATGTACACAAGAGAGTTTATTGCAACGGACGCATAAGTGCTTTTTTTATCTTCATTAAAAGACAATTTAAAATCATACAAGTTACACATATCGCCGAGATAATTGCCTCCGTTATCATATACAGACAATTCATTCCCGTTTTTAACACATAATTTATTAATATTTTCAGAAGATAACGCAACATTACTCATTCCCCTGCCTTTATGATCACTAACAGACCACAATTCGTTTAATGTAATAAGGTCTATCTTTTTAAGCGAACCGTTACTTATATAATACAAAGAATTATTGTTATCCGCAGCCGCTGAAGAAACATAATAAGGTTCTTTGTTTGCACCGGTTATTTCTGTCAGGGTTTTTCCTTTTTTATCAATGATTTGCAATCCTACAGAAGAAACAATTATAAAATTATTTTCAGTTACAATTAAATCATCAATAATCCAACTGTCCCAAATATCTACAGCATCGTCTACAATTATTTCTTTCATTAAATTTCCCGAGTTATCAAAAACTATTATAGCTCTTCCTGCGGCAATGATACTTCCGGAAGAATCTTTTTGTACTTTAAGCATGTAGATATTATTATCTATGTCAGTACCAAAAGCGCTTAATTTGACAACATTCTGGTCAAGCTCTGATATATCTCCTGTTATGCTTTTAACAAATTCAAAATTTTTATTATATATATCAATCCATTCTTTATTTTTTGATGAATTGAAAAATGAAACGTAATAATTTTCATCTTTGTTTGAATAACTAATTTTAGTTACTCTATCAAAGCCGTTATGTTCATCGAACATCGAAGTATACAAAGATGATTTCTCGTATATTTTTTGCACATATGTAACATTTGCAATATCATTATTCAAGTCTTTTTCATCATTTTTACATGAAAAAATTGTGGGTAACAAAAATATTATTATAAGTATTATAAATATATTTTTAAATTTCATGTCTTACCCTTTCTTTGGTTTTGTTTATCTGATTTTTTTATTATCTGCACTCTGTTATTTATAAAAAATTCTTAATATGGTTTATAAAAATTATTTTAAAATTATCCGTCCCTCTTTTGTAATATTTACTATTAAATCCCATGTATTCTATTAACCATTATAAATCTTTTTTAAAAAAATCATGATATTTTTACATTATTTACATTATTGTTACATTTTTATCATATGATCTCTTATATGTTTAACTTATGCGCGGATAAGATCAGTAAGGATAAGATAATGATCCGGGGGAAAAATTCAACGTTATTATCAAAAATGAACAGATTTATTGATTAATTCATCATGAATTTGATTCCGCTCAAAATATATTTTTAGATTTTATTTAGGTCTTTTTACAACAGAAACTGTATTCACATCACAATTTTGAAAAATCTGTTTCCAATCTTTGATTTCTCCTTCTCTTTTGTTTCTACGCTATTGAAATAATTTCATTTTTTATTGTAGTTTTCCCAAATAAAACGGTACAGCTTATAATACTTTAGCTTTATAACTAACTTAACTGTAGGTTGAGTTAATATCACAAATTTAATATAGTATAACAAAACGGATTAAGTTATAATGTTTGTATGAATTATCTGTATTAGAATATATTTAAGGAGAAATTATATGCTTGATATAAATAAGATCGGAACACAAATTTATAACTTACGCAAGAATTCGGGTTATTCACAAGAAAAACTTGCAGATTTGCTGCGAATATCTCCGCAAGCAATCAGCAAATGGGAAAACGGGCATAGTCTTCCCGATACTTATTTATTACCGTTATTAGCTCAAATCTTTGATTGTACAATCGATGAAATAATAATACCGGAATTTTCTTTAGAAGAAAGAAGTGAAAAAACAACAAGTGTTTTTGAAAAACAAGCTGAACTTATAGCCAGTCATGTAATAGATAAAATTGCAGACAATAACCAAAAAAGAAATTATAACGGATTGAGTGATGATGAAATTGCGGACATTGTCCAAAAATCGTACTTTATTAAAGAATTTACAATTCAAAGAGAAAAAGAATCAAGAGCAGACGGAAAAATATCAACTAAAATTAATATTGTTTCACCTCAAATCAAATTGAATATGGTTGAATTGATTTATCACAAAAGAACAGATGAATTTAATAATTATATTTTCCTTAATGGAAATATAAATGGAATTCCCAAAATTTATCATATAGATTATAATAAAAAATTAATTTTACTCGATGATTTGAGTGACAACTATTTTAGAGGTTATGATTTTAACGAAGATAACGAAAACGGTATTATTATAAGAAATAGTTACAGTAAAATATTAAAAGAAGCAGCAAATTTACACGCGGCTTTTTGGGGTGATAAAAGATCGTTAAATATGCCTCCGCATTTTGAAACAAAAGAACATGTATTGTCATGGATTTATGACGCGATAGAAAAACCCTTTAAAAAATATCTGAAAGATGAGGAAAACGGAAAAATTCCAAATGTATGGGAGGGTGAATTTTCCGGCAAACCGTTCCGTTTTGAAAACCGCATCACTGCGGCGGAACTCGATTACTTCCGGGAATCTCTTAATTAATTAAAATCAGAATATCCCAAATATATAGATGAAAGATTTAAAATCAATAAAAACATTGCTGTAATACACGGCGATTTACATCCCGGTCAAATTTTAATTTCAAAATCAGAAAAAAGAGATATTATTTTCACTTCATTGCAAAATGTCCGGATAGGCTTATGTACAGAAGATCTGGTCATGCTGATTGCTCTCCATATTGAACCGTTAAAGAAAAAAGCCAAACCTTTGCTCCAATATTATTATAATTGTCTGTGTGAAAAAATTAAAGGATATTCATATGATGATTTCATAAATGATTATAAGCTGTCTGTTTCTGAAAATATGTTTTTTACAATCCGGTTAATTAATCGGGGGGTATATGATTTTAATATGAGAGACAACGCAATTAAAGCTTTTAAAACCTTTGTGTTAGAAAAAGAATAGTTCAGATATAAATTTCAAAAAATTTACTCTCCCAAATACATGTTTTAATTTGATGCAAACCGTATAATATTAATTTTATATAAATTTTTTATTCTTTATAAAGGAAATCGTAAAATAACAGCTTAATTAATAAATTTTAATTCGTTTCCGGATAAAATAAATTAAATTTATCATTGCTTTTTTATTTTTAATTTGATAAAATAGCTTATCAAAAAGAGAGGAGTTAACAATTTATACGATGAATATTAACTTTATTAAAAGAATAACGGCATTCACATTATGCATTATTATGCTCATATCCGCAGCGGCTTGCGGAAATACAAACGAAAAAGACCTTTCAAATACAACTGATCCCAACAAAGAAGAAAACTCCGTGGCGGAAAGCACTACCTCAGAAGATGTATATGCTTCACTGGAAACTGAAAATCTGGATGGATATAACTATAAAGTACTTATAAGAAATACAGATCACCATTTAAAAGATGTTTACGCGGAAAAAGAGAACGGAGACATTTTAAACGACGCAGTTTTCAACCGTAATTTAAGCGTTGAAGAAGCGCTTTCTATAAAAATAGAAATAATTCCGATAGGTAACTGTGATTCTGCAGACCTAACAAACGCAGTGCGTAAATCGGCAAAAGCCGGAACAAACGATTATGATATCGCTCTTGGCCATACATTAGTAACCGGCGCTTTCGCAACAGAGGGATTCCTTTGCAACTGGCTTGATATCGAAAATATCGATTACGAAAAACCATGGTGGAATAAAAATATAATTGATGCCGTTTCAATTGACGGAAAACTTTTCTTTATAATGAGCGATTATCAGCTTGACGGAATAGATTATACTTTTACCATGATGTTCAACAAAGATTTATTTGATTCCCGCAATATGACTTATCCCTATGAATTGGTTTCCAGCGGAAAATGGACTATTGACAATTTTTATTCTACAATAAAGGATTTAGCAGAAGATCTTGACAGCAACGAAAAATATGATTCAAACGATAAATACGGTTTCGTTGTAGAACATTCCAATGTCGCAAGCGTAGTAAGTTTTATGTACGCAAGCGATCAGTTTGTTACAAAGAAAAACGAACAAGGTCTTCCGGAATTGTGTTACAACACGGAAAAAATGGTCGATATAACGAATAAAGTATATGACATTTTCTGGACAGGAAATCAAACTTATGTTCAAACACCATCAAATACTCATCAGGCTTTCAGAAATTCACTTGCATATATGGCGGCTGGATTTGTCCGCGATTTAACAGTTTTACGTGATATGGAAGACGCTTACGGTATCGTTATATATCCGAAATATGATGAAGCGCAAAAAAATTATCAATCACATGTGGGAGGTCACGCTTCTATAATGTGTATACCGATTTCGGCATATAACAATATTGAAACAATAGGAAAAATTACAGATATCATGGCGGCATACACCGCACGTGATGTAAAACCTAAATATTATGAACTCGTATTACAAACAAAAGCTCTGCGGGACAGCGAATCCGAACATATGCTTGACATGTTAATTTCGGGAAGAGTATTTGATTTTGCTTATTTCTATAATACAGGAGCGGGGCTTGCAACAATGCTTCATACAATGATCCACGCCAAAAATAACAATTTCGTTTCGGAATATACAAAACTCGAAAAATCCGCTTCTAAACGTTTTAATCAAGTTATAGAAGATATTTTAAAAATAGATAATTAATTTTAAATAAACCGATAAATAATAAAATATATTTTGAAACAAAATCCGCGTTAACCGGAGAAGAAAGTTCTTTTCCGAAACGCGGATATTTTTATTGAATTTTACAAAATTGTTTATTTAAAAATTCCCGCAAAAGCTTATTCCATAATAAAACCAAGCTTTTTAATACTTTCGCGGATTATTTCGTCGTCAACTTCTCCTTTTGTTTCGATAACACATTTACCTTTTTTAAAATCTACTTTTTTTACTTTTATATCTTCAATAGCTCCGAGAGCTTTTTCAAGTCTCGCGGCACAAGCAGCGCAGTGCATTCCCGATATTTTTAATTCTCTTTTCATTCCTATAAACTTTCTGTTATCTTATTTTAATTTTATTTAAACGCAGTGCGTTTGTTACAACAAATACCGAACTTAAACTCATAGCGGCAGCCGCTATCATAGGAGATAATGTAATCGAAAAAAACGGATATAATAAGCCTGCCGCTATAGGTATACATATTATATTATAGATAAAAGCCCAAAACAAATTTTGTTTTATATTACGCATAACAAGCTTGGAATATTTTAAAATTTCCGCAGCAGAATTGAGATTTCCGTTCATTAATACAATATCCGCACTTTCCGCTGCGATATCAGCTCCTCCCCCGACAGCAATACCCACATCGGCTCTTGTCAAGGCAGGCGAATCGTTTATTCCGTCTCCTATCATAGCGACTGTTTGTCCGTTTTTTTGCATATCGGATATAATCTTTTCCTTATCCTGCGGCAAAAGTTTTGAATATGCTTGTGTAATACCAATTTTATCTTTAATTTTTTCCGCAGTTTTTTCATTATCACCTGTCAGCATAACAACCGAATAACCGGACGATACCATTTCGGAAACAGCTTTTACACTGCCCTCTTTTATTTCGTCCGCAACGGTTATTATACCTAAAAGTTTTTCGCTGTCGGATATAAATATCAAAGTGTCGGAAAATGAATATGCTTCGTTTATATTTATATTGGAAAATGAAATATTATTTTCTTTCATGTATTCTTCGTTACCGATAAAATAACGTATTCCGCCGACAAGACCGCAAATACCTCTTCCCGGTATTGCTTTAAAATCTGAAAGTTCTGCCAAAATTAGATTATCTGCTTTTTTTAAAACCGCTTCTGAAAGAGGATGTCCGCTTTTTTTCTCAAGTGAAGCTGTAATTGACAGCAATTGATTTTCGTTTTCAAAACCGAAATTGTATATTTGAGTAACCTCGGGTTTTCCTTGAGTCAAAGTACCGGTTTTATCTAAAACCACTTTGTTTACTTTACTCAGTATTTGTAAAGCTTCCGCGGATTTTATAAGTACTCCCATGGAAGAACTTCTGCCTACTGCAACCGTTACAGCCACAGGAACAGCTAAACCTAAAGCACAAGGGCATGATATCACAAGAACAGATACAGCGCAGGAAAAAGCAAATTCATATTCACGGGTAAAAATTATCCATAAAACAGCGGTTAAACACGAAATAATCAATACCGCAGGAACAAAAACAGACGCAATTTTATCAGCTAACGCCGAAACCGGAGCTTTCGAAGTCATTGCGGTTTCGACAAGGTCGATAATTTTCGCAAATATTGTTTCACTGCCCACTTTTTCCGCTTTAAATTTAAATGAACCGTTCTTATTGACAGAAGCCGCCATAACAAAGCTTCCGGTTGATTTTTCCGACGGAATCGCCTCCCCGGTAAGCGCGGATTCGTCAAGCGAAGAAAAGCCTTCGATAACAGTACCGTCAACCGGAACTACATCACCCGGGCGGATTATAATTATATCTCCGATTACAATTTCATCGGAAGGAATTTTTATTTCAATCCCTTCACGTATAACGGACGAATATTTAGGAGATAAATCAAGGAGCGACTGAAGAGAGTTATTAGTTTTTTTAAGAGATATTTCTTCAAGTAATTTTCCGAGAGTAACAAGAGTCAATATCATCGCCGCAGATTCAAAATACAGTTTTGTGTGATAATTTTCGACCAGAGTAATATTAGCTTCCGCTATGCCCCTATTTATTTGAAAAATCGCAAAGATACCGTAAATTAATGAAGCGGATGAACCGAGTGAAACAAGAGTATCCATGTTTGGATTGAGGCGAATGAGTGCATTTATTCCGCTGTAAAAAAATTTTCTGTTTACATACACTATAGGTATTACAAGTAAAAATTGAATAAAAGCATTTGAAGCTGCCCCTCTTGTTCCGCTAATAAAAACAGGAAGCGGAAGTCCTGCCATATGTCCCATGGTAATATACATAAGAGGTATAAGAAATATAAATGAAACGGTCAGACGAACAGAGGGAGGTTCAAATTTGTTTGGCTGTGTCTTTTCTTTCTTCTTTTCTTTACCCGCTTTATTATCTGCCGCAGAACAAATAAATCCGGCTTCTTCAACCGCGGTTATTATCTGCTTTTCGTCCGTTATAGTTTCGTTATATTCGCAAATCATCGTTCCCGAAACTAAATTTACATCGGCTTTTCCGACTCCTTCTATACCGCTAACCGCTTTTGTAACAGAAGCAACACATGCAGAGCAGCTCATACCGCCGATTTTGAATTTTTTTGTTATAACTACACCCCACAATATTTTTATAAAAAATTATATATACCGGAGATTATTATACATTCTTCATATAAAAAAGCAATATATAATTATTTTTCCTCGGTTGCAATTAGAATACCGATATGTTATCATTGTGCTGTAGATTATAGCAATAAAACATATTATAGGTAATACAAAATGTAATCATATAAGGAGGACTTATAAATGAGAATCGGAATATCATATACCCCCGCTCATGCGAATCCCAACGAATGGGCTGAAAAACTGCGCAAATTAAAATGCGGAGCCGCAGTATTTCCGGTGTCCTGGGATGCGGGAATTGATTTGATTGACGCTTATGTAAAAGCAGCGCAGGATAAAGATATTGTTATTGCTGAAGTTGGCGCATGGAGCAATCCAATGAGTCCCGACGAAACGGAACGCAGGAAAAACATTGAATATTGCATAAAACAATTAAAACTGGCTGATTATATCGGAGCAAAATGCTGCGTTAATATTTCCGGTGCAAGGGGAAAAAGATGGGACGGCGGATATAAAGATAATTTTTCAGAAGATACATATTCGCTTGTTACAGAAACAGTACTAGAAATAATAAACGGCGCCGATCCTAAAAAAACGTGTTATACGCTTGAAACAATGCCTAATATGTTTCCGGATTCACCGGAGCAGTATCTCAGAATATTAAACGATATAAATGATCCGAGATTTTCTGTTCATCTTGATGTTTTCAATATGATTTCATCGCCCCGTATTTATTTTTCAAGCGGAGAATTTTTTAAACATTGTTTCAATCTTCTAGGGCCGCAGATTAAAAGCTGTCATTTAAAAGATACACTTCTTCATGACGGTTTTCCGGTAACCCTGCTTGAAGCTCCCTGCGGAACAGGAGGAACTGATATTAAAACTTTTCTATGCTGTGCTGAGGAAACAAATACAGAGCTCCCTGTGATAATTGAGCATCTTCCGGATTTTGATAGCTATCTTTTAGCCCTTGAGCGTGTTTTTACAATTCTTTCAGATGAAGGTATTTCGTTAAAATAGATAATTAGAAGAATATAGCGGGAATTTCCTCTGCGCTTTTGTCTGCCGGTTCTTGCTTTTGTGAAGCTATATAAATTTACAAAATCAATGCTTAAAATAAATTCAAGCTATAAAATAAAAGGTTTATGTTTAAAAACATCGGCAGCAGCTTGACCGGAAGCAATAAAATATAACATGTCGGAACGGTGAGATATATTTATTTGCGGATATATCTCACTTTTTATATTATAACCTGAATCAAAATCCGCCGGTTTTGTTATAATATATACAGCGTCATTATTTAATTTATTTGCCTTTTTAAAATTATGCAAAAACAATTTCCCAAGTTTTCCGGCAGCCAGCAGTATCGTAAATTCAGGTTTTTCACGCAGCATAGCATCTGTGGTTTTCATAACAATATTCATTGCTGTACGGCGGACAAAAGCGGTAGTATGAATCTTTGAAGTACATTTTTTTATAAGTTCGTTATATGTTGAAGCTTCACGTGCGGTTTTTATAATTTTTATTCCCGAACCTCCGCCTGCGCCTTCAATTCTTTGTGTTAAATCATTTAATTCATGATTTTTTTGAAGCAATTCATACAACATGATTTTACCATGAAAATCTGCTTCGTTCGGATTATGTTTTAAATAAAATTCCAAAGCTTCTCCCGGAACAATATTTTCAAGCGAAATAAAATCACCGCTTCTGTAATGTCTTCTAGAAGCACTGGCTGTTTCATTTCCGGTTCGTTTAATAACGAGCGGATTTATTTTAGTGTTTTTAATTTTTGATATGGCACGGAGATATTCGATACCTAATATATCGTTCGGAGATTTGGGATAAATTGAATTGAATAATTTTTTATAAACTTCTTCACGCAATTTAATATCCGATATTTTATTATTTTCATTTTTATTTCTCGCTTCCAAAACAGCGTTTTTATAATCATCGGATGAAATTTTTTCTGCCGAAGATACCAAATATCCGATATTTCCGCTCTCGCTTCCGAAACAAATATAATCGCTTCCAAACGATTCCGCAAGTGAAACTCCGGCTCCGGCAAAAAATTCCGCCGTACTGCATGACCAGGGATACGGAAGCTCAAGAATAAGATCAGCGCCGCATAATACAGCAGCCTGAGCGCGCAAATATTTATTGAGTACGGCAGGTTCTCCGCGCTGTACCCAGTTTCCGCTCATACATGAAATTATAATACAGTCATTTTTAAAAATCCGGCGGATTTCTTCGATTTGCCGCAAGTGTCCATTGTGAAACAAATTGTATTCACATATTATAGTGACTATTTTCATAATAATTTGTAAACATATTTAAAACTAAATAATATATATTGTAATTATTAACTTTTTGATGTATAATCATTACATTATGTCACATTTTATTGTGACAGAAACAATATATAAGTAAAATTATAACAAAATCTTTGTTTTATGCTTATATTACACTATATATATTTTTATATGATTATATTCCGGAGGAATTAAATAAAAAAAATGAAGGTCTTAACTGTAAACGCGGGCAGTTCATCATTAAAATATCAACTTTTTGACATGGCAAATTCAATTCTGCTTGCAAAAGGTAACTGTGAGAGAATCGGTCTTGACGGCAGTATCGAACACAGAATCGGTGAAAACGGCGAAAAAATCAAGCGTAGTTTTAATATGCCGAATCATTCTGTAGCAATTAAAGCTGTTGTTGAAATTCTTACAGATCCTGTTATAGGTTGTCTTAGCGATATGAATGAAATCGAAGCTGTAGGACACCGTGTAGTTCACGGCGGACCTTATTTTTTTGAAAGTTGTATTGTAACAGATGAAATTATTGAAAAATTAAAGCTTTGTATCGATTTTGCGCCCCTTCATACACCCGCTCATTTAATGGGTATTGAAGGTTGCCGCGATGTTATGCCGAGTGTACCTCAGGTATTGGTTTTTGATACGGCGTTTCATCAAACAATGCCGGAAGTGGCTTATATTTATCCTATATCATATGAATATATTGAAAAATATAAAATACGCCGCTACGGAGCGCACGGAACATCACACCGTTATGTTTCGCAAAAAATGGCTGAAATACTCGGCCGTGATATATCAAAAACAAAGATTATTACTTGTCATATTGGAAACGGTTCTTCAATATCAGCGGTTGACGGCGGTAAGTGCGTCGATACATCAATGGGATTGACTCCTCTTGAGGGTGTTGAAATGGGCACCAGATGCGGTTCGATTGACCCTGCGATAGTAACTCTCATAATGCGTAACGAAGGCTATAATCCCGACGAGATGGATGACTACATGAATAAAAAATGCGGATTTTTAGGCCTTTCGGGAATTTCACCGGATAGCCGCGAAATTGAAACGGCAATAATCGACGGAAATCATCGGGCTTGGCTGGCGGCAAATGTTTTGGCTTATCAAATTAAAAAATATATCGGTTCGTATACAGCCGCAATGAACGGTCTTGACGCTATAGTATTTACGGCAGGTATGGGAGAAAACAATTCCGAATTACGCGAACGAGTCTGCACCAATATGGAATATCTCGGAATAGAATTAGATTACGATATAAATAAAGACGCTCATCATCAATCCGAAATTATAAAATTATCAAAAGACAACTCAAAAGTAGCGGTTTATTTAATTCCCACAAACGAAGAACTTGTTATTGCTTCCGATACACAGGCATTAGTTCACAAAAAGTAATTTTAAATAAAATCAAGCGTTATATTTTAAAAATGATATAACGCTTTTTTATTTTATATTGTCATATATTAATCCAAATCATTTTCGCAGTTGTGATAAACCTGCGCGACATCGTCATTATCGTCCAGATGCTCAAGCAGCAGACTTAACTGACGTATAGCTTCATCATCTTCCAGCTTAATATAATTTGAAGGAATTTTACTTACTTCCGAAGAAACGATGTTATATCCCTGTTTTTTGAGTTCTTCGCTTATAGCGTATACATCGGAAACAGAAGTATATATTTCAAAGATTTCCTCGTCCGCCAAGACATCTTCCGCTCCCGCTTCGAGGCAGGCTTCCATTAATTTATCTTCATTTGTATCGTCTTCACGTTCTAAAACTATAACTCCTTTGTCTGAAAATAAATATCCTACACATCCGGTTTGCCCTAAATTTCCGCCGTATTTATCAAAATAATGACGTATATCAGAAGCTGTACGGTTTCTGTTGTCGGTTGTTGTTTCAACTATAACCGCAACTCCGGATGGTCCGTAACCTTCGTATGATATTTCTTCATATATAACGCTGTCCGCTCCGCTTGCTTTTTTAATTGTGCGGTCTATGTTGTCATTGGGGACATTGTTTTGTTTCGCTTTTATAATTAAATCACGCAGACGTGTATTGGATGTAGGATCTGCTCCTCCCTCACGCACCGCCACCGCTATCTCTTTACCTATTTTTGTAAAAACCTTCGCCCGCTGAGCGTCGGTTTTTTCCTTTTTGTGCATTATATTTTTCCATTTGCTATGCCCTGACATATCTTTTACATTCCTTATATTTAATATTTATTTTATATTTTTCAGCAGATTTATTTTAAATTTATATCCGTTCGGTTTTTTTCATACAGATAAGTTCAAAAGCTTTTCCGAGAACTATTTTTACAGCCTCTGTAAGGCGAATTCGGAAAGCCGCTGTTTTCGAGTCGGAACAATTTAAAATCTGACATTCATGATAGAATCTGTTGAATGATGAAGCAAGTTCATAAATATATCTCGTAATAACAGAAGGTTCATATTCTGAAACGGCGTTTTTGATTTTTTCCGGAAACAAAGCAAGGGTTAACAGCAATTCTCTTTCCTGTAATTCTGAAATTCTTCCGATTTCAAAATCAATGTTACTATTTTTAGCTTTTTCGAGTACGCTGCAAGCTCTTGCGTAAGAATACTGAACATACGGACCCGTATTTCCGTCGAAATTCAAAGCATCCTCAAATTTAAAATCTATATCTTTTATTCGTCCGTTTGATAAATAATAATAAACAATAGCTCCGACTCCGACTGCTTCGGCTGTTTCATCAAAATTTACGAGATTGGGATTTTTTTCTTTCATTATTTCACGGACTTTTTCAATCGACATATTTATAAGTTGTTTTAACCATATCGAATTACCTCCGCGTGTTCCGAGTTTAGAACCTCCGAAAGACATAGTCCCGTACGATATATGAACCAATTTATCCGCCCAATCGTATCCCATCATTTCAAGCACTTTAAAAAGCTGTTTGAAATACAAATTTTGCCCGGCGGCGGTGACATATAATACGCGGTCGAAATTAAATGTATCATGACGGTAAACAGCAGAAGCTATATCACGCGTGTGATACAAGGTCGAACCGTCACGTTTAAGTATAATGCAAGGGGGCATGTTATATTCAGATAAATCCACTATAGTAGCGCCGTCATCAACTTTTAATAATTCCTTTTCGCGCAGTTTTTCAATTTGTGACGTCATTTTGTCAGAAAAAAAGCTTTCTCCGATGTAATGATCAAATACAATATCCAGTTGCTTATACATAATTTTAAATTCTTCGAGACTTATACTGATAAACCATTTCCAAAGCTCTGTATTTTCTTCGTCGCCGTTTTCAAGCTTTGTAAATTCGTTTCTTGCCATATCGAAATATTTTTCATCATTTTCGGCAACCTCATGGAATTTTATATAAAGTTCGACTAGTCCGTCAACACCCTTTTCTTCTATCAACTCACGGTTGCCCCATAATTTATAAGCGGCAATCTGCTTGCCCATTGAGGTGCCCCAATCTCCGAGATGATTGATTCCGATACAGTTGTATCCGTTGAATTCAAAAAGATTTTTAAGTGAATGACCGATAACAGTAGTTCCGAGATGTCCTAAATGGAACGGTTTCGCAACATTGGGAGATGAATAATCAATAACAATATTCTTTTTTTCGCCTATATCAGAAGAACCGTATTTTTCTCCTTGATTTAAGATGTCATCAAGTAAACTCTTACTTAAATATTCGTTTGAAATGTAAAGGTTAAAATATCCGTTTACGCTTTCAACATGTTCAATACCCTCGCAAAAAAAATCGCAAACAAACATCTCCGCAATCGCCTGCGGTGAACGGCGCAATGACTTAGCCAGTTTAAAACAAGGAAGAGACAAATCCCCCATTTTTTTATCCGGCGGATAATCCAGAGATGAATATAAATCATTTTCGGAGAGGTTGTATTTTTGCGCGAGAAATTGCGAAATATTTGTTTTCAATTTATGCATAAAAGAATTATTTCCCTTTCTTTCTTGTCAAAAAAAGTAATATGACTACAATAAGCGAAACTGCGCATAAAGCCGCAATAATGTATATAGGTTTGTCATTTGTCGGCGGATTTACAGCCGATAATAACAAGATATTATATAAATTCATAATCGGTACACCTTGTTTTATTATACTATGTATTAAATAATAGTATATCATAAAAAATTGAAAAAACAACCCGTTTTACATAAAATATCAAAACAAACGCGATGATGAAAAAAAATATTTGTGATTTTGGGAAAATAATAACGAAAATGAAGTATTATTAATTCGCTATTTCATAGCAAAAAGATCAGCGGATTCATGTAATAATAAGTTTTTATAATCAATATAGCAAGAACATACTTGACAATATATTTAATATGTGTTATACTCTGTAAAGCGTTTTACTTTACAGTCGTTTTTTCTTTTATACGAAAATATTATATAATAATTTAATATTCTATTTTCCCGAAATAGAATTTATTACCGGAACGGAGGTTATTTTTATGCCGTCAGCGGATATAGAAAAAAACATACGAGTATCACAGTTGTATGATATTTACGGTAATTTGTTATCAGACAGGCAGCGCGAAATCGTATCTTTGTATTATAATGATGACTTATCACTTGGTGAAATAGCGGAGCTTACAGGTCTTACCCGCCAAGGGGTCCGCGATTCTGTTATTAAGGGAGTTGCTTTTTTAGAGGAATACGAAAAAAAGCTTGGTTTTATTCAGGAATTTATTAATCAAAAAGAAAAAATTAAAATAATAGTAGAAGAACTCGAAAAAGTTCAGATAAATACAGGGTATGATATTTCGTTTTTAATTTCCGAATTGAACACTTTTGTAAAATAATAACATAACTATAATACACGGAGAATTTTCATGTTCGAGAGTTTACAAGATAAAATAAACGCCGCTTTTAAAAAGTTTCGGAATCGCGGAAAACTTACCGAAGCCGATGTCCGGGAGGGTATGCGGGAAATAAAACTGGCTTTGCTCGAAGCTGATGTTAACTTTAAAGTTGTGCGCGATTTTATAAAGATAGTCACTGATCGCGCCGTCGGCAGCGAAGTTTTGGAAAGCTTAATGCCGGCACAGCAAATAGTTAAAATTGTAAACGAAGAGCTTACCAATTTAATGGGGAATTCCGTTTCCAAAATAAATATATCTCCGAAACCGCCGACTGTTATAATGATGTGCGGACTTCAGGGCGCCGGTAAAACCACGCACGCCGGTAAAATAGCTTTGATGTTTAAAAAGCAGGGGAAACACCCGCTTCTTATCGCTTGCGACGTTTATCGTCCGGCGGCGATCAAACAGCTTGAAATCGTCGGAGGTAATGCGGGAGTTCCGGTATTTTCGCTGGGAGATAAGGTTAAACCGCTTGATATAGCCAAAGCCGGAATTGAACATGCGAAGAAAAACGGCAATGATATCGTTTTTATCGATACCGCCGGACGCCTTCAAATTGATGAAACAATGATGGGCGAACTGGTCGAAATAAAAGAAAAAATAGAACCCCATGAAATATTATTAGTCGTTGATGCAATGACAGGTCAGGATGCCGTGAATGTAGCGCAAACATTTAACGATATGCTCGATATTACCGGCGTGCTTTTAACAAAGCTTGACGGAGATACAAGAGGCGGAGCGGCTTTATCGGTCAGATATGTTACCGGAAAGCCTATAAAATTCGTCGGAACAGGTGAAAAGCTTGACGCATTAGAACCTTTCCATCCGGATCGCATGGCTTCAAGAATTCTCGGAATGGGAGACGTTTTATCATTAATTGAAAAAGCGGAAGCAGCTTTTGATGAAAAAAAGGCCGCGGAACTCGAAAAAAAGATACGTTCTCAATCATTTACATTGACAGATTTTTTGGATCAATTCAGTCAGATAAAAAATATGGGTTCGATGGAACAACTGCTCGGTATGATGCCGGGTGTTAAACCGGGGTCTCTGAAAGATGCGAAAATAGATGAAAAAGCTATTGGAAGAATGGAAGCCATTATATTATCGATGACTCCGCACGAGAGAGAAAAACCGGATGTTATTAATTCATCCCGAAAAAAACGCATTGCTGCCGGAAGCGGAACAACAGTCGAGGACGTTAACCGTTTGCTTAAACAATACGATCAAACAAACAAAATGATGAAACAAGTTATGGCAAGCGGGGGCGTGGGGAAAAACAAATTTATGAAAAAACGCGGAATGAATCCGTTCGCTTGAAAATAAAATCGCAAAACATTATAACATTCAATTTTATAATTGATTTATTTAAAATGACAAACGGTGCAATAACCAAATGAACAAAGACAAACAAAAAAATCAATACTCCAATCCGTTAAAATAAATCGGATAGGTATTAATAAATTAATTTATATTTTATATTATTTCGGAGGAAAACCACAGTGGCAGTTAAAATCAGATTAAAAAGAATCGGCGCAAAAAAAGCACCTTTTTACCGTGTAGTAGTAGCAGACTCACGTTATCCCCGTGACGGACGTTTTATAGAAGAAATAGGATTCTATAATCCCTGCACAGACCCGTCAGAAGTTAAAATAGACGCAGAAAAAGCTAAAAAATGGATGTCAAACGGAGCTCAGCCGACAGAAACAGTTAGATCGCTTCTCAAAAAAACCGGTGTAATCGGCTAATATTTTATTCGATGTATCTGTAATAATAATAACAGATATTGATTCGCTTTTTATGATTTTATAATAATATAAAAAGTATCCATCAGATACAGGAGTTCATAATGGCAGATTTAAAGCAGATACTGATATATATAGCAAAATCAATTGTTGATGACCCCGATTCCGTTATAGTTGTATCCGATGAAAACGGAGACAATGTTACACTGGAACTTTCGGTTGCTCCTGATGATATGGGTAAAATTATCGGTCGTCACGGTAAAATTGCTCATGCTATCCGTTCCGTAGTCAAAGCAGCAGCCAACAAATCCGGAAAAAGAGTTACTGTTGAAATAAAATAAATTTTATTTTGATAAAATTAACATTAAAATAATTATTTCCGGGAGCTGATATACACATTATTCAATATAAAGATAACTATTATTAATATATGACAGATTAAAAAGAACTGCGGATTAACTTTCTGTCGCAAATTGTAGATTATTTTTTGAAAATATATTGACAGATGTAAATATCTATGTTATAATTAACAACAATAAGAGGTGTGGTCCAATAGGGTTGCACTCCAGTGTATAACGAAACGTAACAGGTTTTATGTCGGCCTGTTATTTTTCTGTCACTTGATATATTTTATAATTCTCCTGCTGCAAAAAAATGCCGCAGGAGATTTTTTTATAAGATTTTAAATATACTAAATTTAAAAAAACAGAATTTATTTTATCATAACTCATGTTTTATATATAAAGACTTTTTTTATAAAAAACGACAGGTAAAAAAGATTTTCCGAATTATTTTAAAATCCGGAAAGTCATTAAAAATTTAATTACGGTAAAATTTATAAATATTTGTTAAAATCAATCCGTTCCCGTTTCTCCCGCGCCGGCGACAGCAAGCATTAATTTTATACGGTTTTCCTGATTTACTTTCGTAGCTCCCGGATCGTAATCAATAGGAACAATATTTGATGAAGGATATATTTCACGAAGCTTGCGTATCATTCCCTTCCCTACTATGTGGTTGGGAAGACAACCAAACGGCTGAGCGCAAACAATGTTCGGATAGCCGCTTTCGATAAGTTCCATCATTTCCGCGGTTAAAAGCCACCCTTCTCCCATTTTACAGCCTGCTCCTATAACCCTTGATGCCAATTCTTTTAAATGTGAATAAGGAGCAGGAGGGATAAATTTCCCTGTATTTTTCATCGCTCCTACAAATTCGCTTTCGATTTTTGTGAAAAAATTCAAAAGGATTTTCATTACGGATTTCTTTGCTTCCGAACCGCCGTATAATTTTATATCTTCTATACGGTTATCGAGTTTAAACATAATAAAAGAAATTATCGGAGGAACCATTACTTCGCAGTTTTGAGAATGTAAAAAATTTTCGAGCTCATTATTGGCAAGAGCGGCGTATTTTACGTATATTTCACCGACAATTCCCACTTTGATTTTTTCTTTTTCTTCGGTTGCTATAGCAGAAAAATCCGATATTATTTCATTTAAATTACGTTTTACATTTTTTATTGTAAATCTGTTTGGACCTGCGTTTTTGAATTCATCAAGCAATTTTTTCAGCCATATTTTTACCAGTTTATCCGCTTCACCTTGTTTTGTTTCATATGGTTTTACCTGATTTGCCGCCATCATGAGCATATCCGCGTATGTTAATCCGTAAAGCGATTTTATCATCATCGGCAAAGTGAAAGAAAATCCGCTGTTTTTTTCAAGACCGGATAAATTCAGCGATATAACGGGAACATAACCGTATCCCGCTTTAATTAAAGCCTTTCGGAGCAAGTGAATATAATTAGAAGCGCGGCAGCCTCCGCCTGTCTGAGTAATCATCAAAGCGGTTTTTTTGACGTCATATAACCCGCTGTCGAGCGCGTTGATCATTTGTCCTATACACAAAAGAGCCGGATAACACGTGTCGTTATGCACATATTTCAGTCCGGTATCGACAACTGTGCGTCCTTCGTTATAAAGCAATTCCATTTTATATCCATATGATATAAATATATTTTTTATAAATTCAAAATGAATCGGAGCCATATTCGGTATTAATATGGTATATTCCCGTTTCATTTTTTTTGTAAATTTTATACGCCCGTTATCGATTTTTTCTGTGATTTCTGCCATGAAATGAAGTTCCCCTGTTTTATTTATACTTTGTTTTATTAAATAAGTTTTTTTATATTTTTTTGATTTATCGCCGCAAACAAACTTCTCAGCCTGATTTTTACGGCTCCTAAATTGGTTATTTCATCGATTTTTATCTGCGTATATATTTTTCCGGATTCTTCGATTATTTTACGCATTTCGTCCGTAGTTATAGCGTCAACACCGCATCCGAAAGAAACGAGCTGAACCAGGTTTATTTTATCATCATTGCATTTAGCGGTATATTCTGCCGCGGCATACATTCTTGAATGATAAGTCCATTGGTTTAATACAGTAGTCGGGAATTTCACCTGCGTATCCGAAACCGCGTCTTCAGTTATAACGGCAGCTCCCATTCCGCATATCAAATTATCAATTCCATGGCTTATTTCTTCGTCTATATGATAAGGTCTTCCCGCGAGAATTATAACATCCATTCCTGCTTCTTTTGCGGAAGCGAGCATTTTTTTCCCCTGGGTGCGAAGCTTTGTCATATAAAAATCATATTCCGCGTAAGCTTCTTTCGCGGCTTCTCTACATTCTATAAGGGAAATCCTGGGAAAATATTTATTTAACGCGGTACAAATACGATCGTTAAAATCTTTTTTTCTGTGTAATCCGAGATAATCTTTTATAAATTTTACATTCTTTATTTCATTAACATTAGCTTCGATAACCTCGGGATAATAAGCAACGACGGGGCAATTATAATGATTATCTCCCAGTTTTTCATCAAGATTATATGTCATACACGGATAAAATATTGCATCAACTCCCATTTTAATAAGAGCGTCAATATGTCCGTGAGCTATTTTCGCGGGATAACAAACTGTATCGGAAGGTATCGTCTTCTGCCCGTCAATATATAAAGCCCGTGTTGATTTAGGCGATGTAATAACTTCAAATCCGAGCTTCGTAAAAAATTTATGCCAAAAAGGAAGCAATTCGTAAAAATTTAATACCATCGGTATTCCGATTTTCCCTCTGCTGCCCGGTACAGGCTTATATTCCGAAAGCAATTCCCGTTTGTATTCAAACATATTTAATTTTATTTTAGAAGTTGATCCGGATTTCATTATCGGTTTTTCACAGCGGTTGCCTCCGATAAAATTTCGTCCGTTATCAAAAGTATTTACTGTCAGCCTGCAATTATTAGCGCACAATCCGCAGTTAACCACTTTTATTTTATGTGTAAAATTATTTAATTCTTCTATAGATAAAATATTGCTTTTATCGGTTTTATCTGAAATAATTTGACGTTTCGCATATAAAGCACATCCGAAAGCTCCCATATGACCCGCAATGTTAGGGCGGATAACATTCTTTCCTATTTCTTTTTCAAAGGCACGCAGAACAGCGTCATTTAAAAAAGTACCGCCTTGAACGACAATATTATCACCTAAATTATCGGCGGAGGAAGTTCGTATTACTTTATATAAAGCATTTTTTACAACGCTTATTGATAATCCCGCAGAAATATTTTCAATCGAAGCTCCGTCTTTTTGCGCTTGTTTAACCGATGAATTCATAAAAACCGTACAGCGTGACCCAAGATCGACGGGGCGGTTAGCATATATTCCCTTTTCTGCGAAAGCAGAAATCGACATTCCCCACGCTCCGGCAAAAGTAGATAGAAACGAACCGCATCCTGATGAACATGCTTCATTTAAAAATATATTATCTATCGCTCCGTTATGGATTTTGAAACATTTTATATCCTGACCGCCTATATCTATTATAAAATCAACAGCAGGCAAAAACTTTGAA
Source organism: Eubacteriales bacterium (assembly GCA_031549925.1). Lineage (GTDB taxonomy): Bacteria > Bacillota > Clostridia > Oscillospirales > CAG-272 > JAVBPA01. Next base: position 13,727 of record JAVBPA010000069.1, on the reverse strand, counting down.
GCAGCTGTGAAATGCGCTATTGTTTCGACTATACCATAATCTATTCGAAAAGCGTTTTTTATAAGCTCTTCGCCGTATCCGGTAACAGAAGAAGCCTTTATATACGCATTTTTATATTTTTTATTCAGATCAATTAGAAATTCTTTTACAGCCAAAACCGAATTGCCGTTGTTTTGTAAATACCTCGACATTACAATCCGTTCGGATTCGTCAATAACCACCATTTTAACCGTTGTTGATCCGGAATCTATACCGACATATACTCCGCCTTTCAATTCATCCGGTTCATCTATATCGATATAATCCTTGTCATGGCGGAATTTAAAATCTATATATTCATCGTTTGACAAAAAAAGCGGTTCGCATGATATATATTGATTCCCGGCTATATACTTGCTTATTTTATCAATATATTCGGATATAGAGGCTTTTTCTTTTATATTCGACATCGCGGTTCCGAGCGCGACATAATAAAGAGAATTTTCAGGGCAAATTCCTTCTATTTTTAAAACTTCATCAAAGCTTTTACGAAGCGAAGATAAAAACGTAAGCGGCCCGCCAAGGTATACCACTTTACCTCCGATATTTCTCCCCTGAGCCAATCCCGCTATAGTTTGATTAACGACAGCATATAATATACTCGCTGAAATATCGTTTTTCCGGGCACCTTGATTTAAAAGAGGCTGTACATCTGTTTTAGCGAAAACACCGCAGCGTGAAGCTATCGTATATATTTTTTCGTACGAAGCCGCAAATGTATTCAATTCGTCAACCGTGATATCCAAAAGTGTTGCCATTTGATCAATAAAAGCTCCGGTTCCTCCGGCGCAGGAACCGTTCATACGCACTTCAAGTCCGCGTGATGTATGAGTTTCGTTGGTTAAAAAAAGTATTTTTGCGTCTTCTCCGCCAAGTTCAATAATAACATCAGACCCCGGCAACAATTTATCAGCGGCTGTGCGGGTTGCATAAACTTCTTGAACAAAAGGAAGAGAACATCTTTCTGATATTCCCATCCCCGCCGATCCGGATATACATAAAGTAAGCTCGATATCCCCAAGTTCATTTTTTATATCCTGTAGTATAGCAGCCGTGCTTTCGATTATCCTTGAAAAATGGCGTTCGTATTTTTTATATATAATATTATAATTTTCATCAACAACAACGGCCTTTAAGGTTGTAGAGCCAATATCCAAACCGATTTTCATTTAATGTTTTTCCTCTGAATTGATAATATTGCAAATTATTGTTTACTGTAACAAAATCTTTACAGCAAAACCACAAAAACAAATAAAAGTTTATATTCGTTTATTTGTTTTTGTTTTATAAGTATTTTAATTTTTTTTATAATACAAGAACAATGTTAAAATTAATCCTAAAAATTATATAAAATATTTATTATAAAATTTGCTTTTTAATAAAAATATTAGTTTCTATTTAATTTTATAAAATGGATAATCACAAAGGTGAGTTATTATAACATTTTATTACAAGTGAAATCTTCTCTGAACTTCTGCCAGCATATGCTTGCCATAAAAAATAACAAGTGTTATAAATGATATTATACTCACAACAATACAAATATATGACGGCAAAATTATATCAACCAAACCCAAAAGCAAAAAAACCAAGGGAGTAAACCCGAAAAATACGTCTATTATCAATAAAAATAAATATTCGGAAACAGGTATTTTCATAATAACCGGAATTATCGCAAGAGCTGCCATTCCGGTGATAAAAACTATTGGTATGACAAAATCAACCGACCAAGCGCGCCAATCAGTTAAAAGGTCCCAAACAATACTGAATAATGCTATAAAAAATACCTGATAAGTGATATTTTTCGGAATATTATTGCGTTTTTTTACAGCAAAAGAGAGCATTATCCAAAAACAAGCGATTCCCATCAAAACTAAAACAGACCAATATCCATGCGAATTATCTAAAATATTTACCATAACCGAAATAATACCGCCGGAAATCGTAGCCAGCAAAAGAACTTTAAACAAAAATATATATTGGCGGTATATTGTAGGTATATTAGGATACAGTTCACGTTCGCCTTCGCCGGTTAAATTTGCCTGACAAAGCGGACAGCTTTCGCGGTTGCCTCTGACTGATACATGGCATTTTTGACATTGCTTCATTTTTAACACCTATATAACAAAATTAAATAATTTTTATTGTTATCAGATATATTATTCATCCGCTATTTGGTTTGCCGATATTTCCACATCAATTCCAAATTGCGAAAGAGTTCTGAAAAAACATCTCTGTATATCCGAATTTATAAAAGGTGATGTAAAACTTATAGATAGCTTGTCTTTGAATGAACAAATGCAAACCTGCAATCTGTTTGTCCCTGTACATACGTCAATTGAACGCACATACTGCGATATTTTATCATCAATTTTTATAATTCCGACGTTTGATAACGTAGCGGTACTTCTCGACGATGTATGCTTATATCCTATTTTTAATACAAAATCCTTAAAAAATAAAGGAGCTAATCTGACAAATACGTTTTTTTCTAATTTATTATTAGAATTTATCATAGCTTTTATTTTTTCGGAAGTCAATTCTTTTTGGAAATCATCATTTATTTTATTAAGCAAATCATCAAGAACAGCGGTTTTTTCAAAAAAATCATATTTAGTGTAAACAATTCCGAAAAAGTTACGGGCTGATTCGCTTTTGAAATAGTTACGCAAATTTACCGGTATTGACAATACAACAGGAAATTTTTTTTGATGATTCGGCATTTCCTCATGAATTGCCTGGATCAAGCATCCGGCTAAAAAAGCGGTAAGCGTTGAATGATGTTCATGTGCCGTTTCCAAAACCTTTTTTAACGGAAGACTTCCTCTGATTATTTTAATTCGGTTTTCAGAATATTTAGGTCCTGTTAATTTATGAGCTTTCGGATTTTTTACTTTTTTTATATCCGGATTATTTTTGCCGGAATACCGGCTGAAACTGTCGTCCGCCATTTGTGTATGAGACGCGTCATAATCAATCGAAAGTTCGCCTAAACCGTATTTCTTGGAAAAATATTTAGTTATAATATTTTTTAAAAAATTTATGGCTCCGGTTCCGTCCGTTAAAACATGATACATTTCCAAATTAATAATATTTGAAAAATATGTCACTTCATACAAAAGAGTTTTTTGATTTTTATCATAAATTTCATTGCAGGGAGGCTTATATTCTTCCTTCACAACAGGAAGCAGCGAAGTTGTTTCAAGATAATACCAAAAAAGACCGCGTTTCAATATATATTGATACACGGGGAAAAATTTTATTGTTTCATCAAGTGCGGCTTGTAATATTTCCGGATCAACATCTTCATAAAGCTCGCATGAAAAACGAAATACATGCGTATCAGCTTTCGTGCTTGCCGCAGGATACAATTTTGCCGCATTGTCCAGTTTATTCCACTTCGGTCTCATTTTTTTTACGTCTTATATTAATAATTGTAATATTTTTTTTACTATACATTATATATTTTAACTCAATTTTATGAAGTTTTCATGTAAAAATTTAAAATACTCAATTATAAAATAATACTTATTTTGACATATATTTTTCACTTAAAAAATTATTTATATAAATGTATGCTTCTCTAACCGCATCGAAAGTTTTCGGTAAAGCAAAAAAACCGTGAAGAGAATCGGGTATTCTGCGGCATGTAACTTCGCATCCCGCAGCCGCCAGCATGTCGGCATATAATTCGCCCTCATCCCGCAAAGGATCGTATTCTGCGGTTATTACAAGCGTTTTCGGCTGACCGCATAAATTCGGAGCAAGAACCGGAGCATAATACGGATTTAGATAATCTTCTTCATTTTTCAAATAAAGTGATATATAATCGCATACACGTTTTGAAGTGAGAAGATAATCCGTTCCGTTTTCATGAATCGATTTATAAGGAGAAGAGGCTGAATGGTCGCTTCCGGTTGATGGATATATAAGTATCTGGCGAAAAATTTTAAATTCGTTTCTGTCGGCTGCCATCAAGCTGACAGCGGCTGCCAAATTTCCGCCCGCACTGTCTCCCGCTAAAATTATACTTTCCGGTTTTGAGTCTATAAATTCAGCATTTAAATATATTTCGCGAACAGCTGTATAACAATCCTCCGGAGCAGCCGGAAATTTATGTTCAGGAGCTAAGCGGTAGTCGACGGAAAGTACTCTTCGACCGGTAGCGGAGGAGAGCGTGGCACATACCCGTGAATAATTTTCTATATTTCCGACTACCCATCCTCCTCCGTGAAAATATATTATAATTTCGCTCGATCTTTGTTCTTCCGGTAAGAAAACGCGGACTGGAATATCGTATCCGTCCGCGTTAATTTTATGATCCCACATGTTATAATTTGATAAAACAGGAGCGTTTAGAATATTTCTGACTTTTCTGTCTATTTGATAATTCTTTTTAATATCCCCTTCGTTATATGATAACAACTTTAGAGCATACATCATCAATTTTCCAAGCGCCATATTATATTCCCCCGCTCCCCAAATTTATCATTTTATATTTTTTTACATTAATAAACGTTTACGCGTATTATACCTTCTACCGCCGAAACCTTTTCAATAATAGAATTTGTGATTTCTCCCTTTATTTCCATTATAGTATAAGCATATTCGCCTTTTGAACGGTTTAACATATTTTCGATATTAATATTTTCTATCGAAACAGCCGCCGACATTTGGGATAACATATTAGGTATATTTTTATGCAGCACACATATACGAGCGTCTCCCGAATGAGGCATAATTGTATCAGGGAAGTTAACACTGTTTTTTATATTGCCGTTTTCTAAAAATTCTATAATTTCCTGAGCTGCCATAACAGCGCAGTTATCTTCCGATTCTTCCGTTGAAGCTCCCAAATGCGGTATTGCGATGACACCCGGTACATCAACTAATTCATCAACAGGGAAATCAGTTACGTAACGTGCGACTTTTCCGCTTTCAAGAGCAGCTATTATATCCTTGTCACAAACTAAATCGGCACGGGACAGGTTTATTATTCTGACGCCTTTTTTCATTTTCGCGATATTCGATTCGTTTATCATACCGCGAGTTTCATCTGTGGCGGGTGCGTGTATTGTTATAAAATCTGATTTAGCATATATTTCATCATAACTCGAAGCGTTTTTAATTGCTCTGGATAATCCCCATGCGGCGGCAACTGTTATATAAGGATCATAGCCTATAACTTCCATACCCAAATTTTTAGCAGCGTTTGCAACCATTCCTCCGATAGCTCCGAGACCGATTACACCGAGAGTTTTGCCTTCAATTTCAATTCCCGCGAATTTAGCTTTTTCTTTTTCAACGGTTTTTGCTATTCCCGGAATACCCTTCTGAGATTTCACCCAATCGACGCCTGCCGTAATATCACGTGAAGCGAGAAGAAGCGAAGCGATAGCAAGTTCTTTAACTCCGTTAGCATTTGCTCCGGGTGTGTTGAATACGACAATACCGGCATCCGCACATTTTTTTACAGGAATATTGTTAACCCCCGCTCCCGCGCGGGCTATTGCCATGAGAGACTGATTAAAATCCATTTGCAGCATGTCTGCGCTGCGTACCATTATACCGTCCGGATCATCTATATTTTCACCCAAATTATATTTTGCTTTATCAAATATATCCGTACCGATTTTTGCTATTTTATTTAAAAGTTTAATGTTTTTCATTATATAAACTCCGAATGTTTTTTTATTTTAATTTATTATTTCGGATTCTTCTCCGCAAATTTTTTCATAAATTCAACAAGATCCGCAACTCCCTGTACCGGCATAGCGTTATATATGGAAGCCCTCATACCGCCGACCGAACGATGACCTTTAATATTTATAAATCCTGCCGCTTCCGCTTCTTTCGCGAATTTCTTGTCAAGGTTTTCATCGCCTGTCACAAATGTTACATTCATTATCGAACGCGCTTCTTTTTCAACCGGAGCTTTATAATAATTCTGTGAATCAAGATAATCGTAAAGCAGAGCAGCTTTGGATTTGTTTATTTTACCCATTTCTTCAATTCCGCCGTTTTCAAGCAGCCAGTCAAAAACAAGACCCGCTATATATATCGAATAACACGGAGGAGTATTATACATCGAATCATTTTCCGCCATTAATTTGTAATCAAACATTGAAGGTGTATCGGGACGTGTATGTCCTATTAAATCATCGCGGACTATGACGATTGTAACTCCCGCGGGAGCTACGTTCTTTTGTGCACCGGCATAAATCAAACCGAATTTTGTTACATCAATCGGTTCGGATAAAATGCAGGAAGACAAATCCGCTACAAGAGGAACATCACCTGTATCCGGAATGTAATCCCATTTTGTGCCGTAAATTGTGTTGTTAAAACAAATGTGAACATAATCGGCGTCCGGACGGAAATTTTCTTTTGTCAAACGCGGAATATAAGTATTATTTTTATCTTCACTTGAAGCGGTTAATTTTATATCTCCGTATAATTTTGCTTCCTGATAAGCTTTTTTTGAAAATTGACCTGTTACCACATAATCAGCTTTTCCCGAACGTGTAAGAAGATTATAACAAACCGATGCAAATTGTGTCGAGGCTCCGCCCTGTAAAAATAATACTTTGTAATTATCGGGTATATTCATGAGTTTACGCAGTTTTGCTTGAGCGTTTGCAATGATAGCTTCATATGCGGGAGAACGGTGGCTCATTTCCATAACTGATGTTCCGGTATCTCCGTAACAAACAAGTTCGGCTGCGGCTTTTTCTAAAACGGAAAGAGGCAGCATGGAAGGTCCTGCCGAAAAATTGTAAACACGTTTCATTTGTTATTTCTCCTTGTTAAAATATATAATGCCCGAATGATAAAAAAATTGCATTTAACAATATATCATTTGGGTCCAGTCTGATATAAAATAATATCCGATATAATTTTACCTTTTTTAAACTGTTTCGTCAAGCAGTTTTTATGTGAATTTGAGTACAATAATGTAAATTTTTTTGTTGTTATTTTCTATTTTACAAAAAAAACTATAATATTAACATTCCACAATTGGAAATTATCCATAATAAATTATTTATAGTAAACTATTTATAGTAAAAACTATAAAATATATAAGCATTTTATTGTATTTTTGTATCTTATCTTTCAACTTAAAAAACAATTTAAAATTTATAAAAAACAAATATAATATCGAAAATAATATATTTTTGCTTGCTTATATCAATATATTACAAAAAACCGGATTAATTTATCTCAAATAAACAGACAATGCGAAACGGCAGCCCGTTTCGCACCATCAATGATTATTATATTCATTTTATAGAATTTATATCATACTTTATTGATTTGCTTTGATTATTTTTAAATTCTTTGTCCATTGTTTATATTAACATACGGTTTTTAACTTCAGTAAGTATTTTAATATTTCACAATATCGCACAGCTTGCGTTTTGGCACATGATGATTATCGGCGCTGTCTCTGTAATAAGAACTGTCCCCGCTATCATCAAGTTCCTCAAGAATTACATTTTCAGAAATTTTTCCGAAAGCCAATACAAGTCCAAGCTTCCATTCTGCCGGCATTTCAAGAAGATTTGATATTTCGGGATCAAAGCTGCCTATCATGCAGCCTCCGTAACCATCCTCCATCGCTCTGAGCATAATAGTCTGCGATACGATTCCGATATCTTTCGCGAAACGTTCGGTAGTTGCGTTTTTTATTGTGCTGTCAACAAAAACCAAAATATAAGCGGCTGGATTTTCATCATCCTCCGGACCGTCCCAGTCTTTTAACAGACCTGCCCAGCGTGTATGCGGACGTATTACCGCATTTGTTTCATCTTTATACGATATATAATATTTCAACGGCTGAATATTAACGCTTGACATTGTAAGCCGTGCCGTATCGACCCAGGAAAGCAAAGTATCAAGAGAAATTTTTTCATTGTTTTTAAAACGTCTGTAGCTTCTCGTTTTTATCACAAGCTCATGTATATCCATTTCCCCACCGCCTTTTTGTAAAATATTATCTTTATTATATAAATTTAAATTTGATATAAAAACGTTCCTTATCTTTTTATTTCAAAATGGACGGGTAATCCGTTTTTGTATTCCGCGCATGTTTCTCCCTGTACTAAAGGAAGTATATATTCGACACATTCATCCGTTACATTGTTTCCGCGTTCGTTTATAAAATTACGGGGAACATCTTTTACTTTATTTGCAATATTCGAGATATTTTCAAAATCAACCGATATTTCGTATGTATCGCCGCTATTTCTGATAAACATAGCCATTTTAGCCGTTTCCCCGTTTGCCGCTGCCATAACGGCCGCTTTACCTATCATGACTGATTCACATAAGTCGGTTTTGGAAGCTATATGCGAAGCACAACGCTGCAATATATTCAGTTCAACTGAACGGACTTTACATCCAAGTTTATTTTTAACCGCTTTTTCCAAAACCTTTCCTGTTCCGGATAAATATTTATGTCCGAATGAATCCACAGCTCCGCTTTGAGCATCCTCTCCTACAAGAGTGCCGTCCGCCAAACGGATACCTTCAGAAACCGCTATAACAACGTTGGGATGATCGCTGAGCGCCGCTGAAACATCCTCGTAAAATTTATCGTAGTCAAAAATCACTTCAGGCAGATATATTAAATCAACTTTAGAACCGGTTATATATCCCGTAAGAGCGGCAGAAGCCGTAAGCCAGCCTGCGTCTCTTCCCATTATCTCAACAATAGTAACTGCTTTTAAAGTATAAACAGCGCAGTCGCGTATAATTTCCTGTAATGATGCGGCTATATATTTCGCAGCCGATCCGTAACCGGGAGTATGATCTGTTCCGCAGAGGTCGTTATCTATGGTTTTCGGTACTCCCATAACGCGTATATCATAACCGCATATGCGCGCATATTCCGAAACCTTGGCGACGGTATCCATTGAATCGTTTCCGCCTATGTAGAAGAAATAGTGTATGTTATTTTCTTCAAAAAATTTAAAAAGTTTTTTGTAAATATCAGCGGCTTTTTCGTCTTTTTCGATATCTTTTACATTAGGTAATTTTACCCTGCACGAACCGAGAGCCGCAGCCGGAGTATTTTCGAGTTTTTCAATATCTTTTATATCGGCAAAAACTTCATTTAAATTGCAATAACGTCCGCAAAGTATACCTTCAACACCGTTGAATGCACCATAAAGCGTATCTATTTTCCCGCATTCAATACAACCGCGTATAACTCCGGCAAGCGTTGCGTTGATAGCGGCGGTAGGGCCTCCGGATTGTCCGACTATCGCATTACATTTTAAAATCCCCATAATTTTTTCCTCCGTTATTTTTTATTACAATGAAACAAATAGAAAATTAAAATAAAAATTTTTACATAATTTTATAACAGCAAATAAATAACCGTTTTTTATGTTTATTTGCTTTCTTCCAATGGATTGCTTTAAAATTCGTGTATTATAATACAAAAATTATAAAGCGACGCAATTGACGCGCCGCTTTTTGTATTACAGTTAAGCGATTGGTGACCCGTAGGGGAATCGAACCCCTGATTCCGCCGTGAGAGGGCGGTGTCTTAGCCGCTTGACCAACAGGCCGTATAACATATTTTATTATATCATACCTTCGCCCATTTGACAATACTTTGCTTTATTTTTATTTTAAATTTTTAAACAGCGGCGGAAATAAGAGTTTTTTGAATTTATTGCATAATTTTAATGATTTTCAAAGAAACAAAATAATACAAATTAGATTTTGTCATTGAAAAAATTAATATTCCGTCAGATAATAAAATCTTTAAAATTACTTTTTATCATCCGGCTGCGGATATCTGTATTTTTTTCCGAGATAATTTTCCAAAATAACTTCATCTTTATCGAAGCTAATGATATAATCGTAATTTACCGGGATTTTACCTCCGCCTTCCGGTGCGTCTATAACATATTTGGGAACAGCGTAACCGGATATGTATCCCGTCAGAGAATGCATTATTTCAATACCGCGTTCAACCTTTGTGCGGAAATGTCCTATTCCGCGGCTGAGATCGCATTGATAAAGATAATAAGGTCTAACGCGCATTTTTACCAGTTTCAGCAATAGTTCGCGCATAACGGCAGAATCATCGTTTATTCTCTTTAAAAGAACACTTTGATTTCCGAGCGGTATTCCCGCGTCAACTATCATTGCACACGCTTTTTTTGATTCGGGAGTTATTTCTCTGGGATGGTTAAAATGTGTATTTATCCATATCGGATGATATTTTTTCAGCATTGAAATCAAATTTTCTGTTATTCGCTGAGGCATTGTAACTGGAGTTCTCGTTCCTATACGAATTATTTCAACATGCTCAATCGCACGGATTCCGGAAATTATATGTTCGAGTTTTTCGTCCGACATAACTAAAGGATCACCGCCGGATATCAAAACATCTCTTATTTCGGTATGATCTTTTATGTAGCTTATTGCTTTTTGATAATCACGTTCCGTTATCATTTTATCTTCTTCGCCGACAACACGCTTGCGTGTGCAGTGACGGCAATAAACCGAACATTTATATGTAACAAGAAATAATAGCCTGTCGGGATATCTGTGTACTATATGCGGAACAGGACTGAAGCCTTCTTCGTTTAACGGATCGCATAAATCGTTTTCGCAAGGCAATATTTCAGCCGCCGAAGGAATACATTGCATTCTTATAGGATCGTTTTTATTGGAATAATCTATAAGGGAAGCATAATAAGGTGTAATTGCCATTCTAAAAGAATCAAGACATTTTGATATTTCTAATTTTTCCTGTTCTGAAACCGGAAAATATTTTGCCAGTGTTTCAATATCTGTTATCCGGTGGGAAAACTGCCATTTCCAATCGTTCCATTTTAACGGATTAAATGATGTATCGAGATTATTCATCAAATTACCCGTATTACAATTCTATACCGCAGCGTTTTAAAGCAGCGCCTAATATATTGTTTATTAAATCAGTATAACCGCAACCGCAAAATTCCGCAAGCATAGGATAATCACTATACCCCGGAGCTAATCCGGGCAGCGGATTTATTTCTATGAAATACAATTTATTTTTTGGAGACAATCTGAAATCAATCCTTGCGAAATCACGGCAGCCAAGTGCGTAAAATATCTTTTTAGATTTTTTAATTATCTTTTCTTCGATTTTTTTATCTATATCCGCAGGGCATACATATTCCACGTATTCCTTGTAATTTTGCTTGACATTATAACTGTATATGTTATAATCGCCTTCCGTTTTTTTCTTGTATACAATTTCCATAGGACGAAATATTCGTAAATTTTCTCCGTTTCCGAGAATCCCCACAGTAAATTCACGTCCCGCGATATATTCTTCCGCCAGCATTGAACATTTATAAATATTGATATTCTGTTGTACCAAAAAATTCAATTCTGAATTATTTTCAACAATGCTGATATCTGATATACCTTTGCTTGATCCTTCCGCGTTCGGTTTTATTATAACCGGATATTTCAATTTGATTTTTTTGTCTTTTTTTATTTTTGCCGTATCAAGCAGCAAGCTTTTGGGGGATTTTATGTTGTAAGTAGAAAGCAATCGTTTGGTTATCGATTTATCAAGAGCTATACCAAGCGTTGTTTCATCGGAGCCTGTGTACGGTATCGCCATCATATCAAGCAGAGCGGGTATTTGAGCTTCTCTTCCCCTTCCCGCAAAACCTTCGGCTATATTAAAAACAAAATCCGGATTATATTTTTTTAATTTTTCCGGTAAATTATTATCAGCTTCCAGCAATACAGTATTGTATCCGCCTAATATTAAACTTTCGGAAATTGCATGAACTGTTTCGATATTATCATACTCCGCTTCAATATCGGGTACATCTGATAAAATACCTTTTTTTAAATTATAAACAATTCCTATTAACTTTTTTGAAACGGAATCAAATTGTTTACCCTCTTTTGTTTCAGGGTCGGGGAGAGGAACATCAGAATCTTGAGTATCCAAAAAAACCACCTCTTTTTATAAAATAATTATTTCAGAAAAAAGTCTCACTATATTATAATCTGAAATATAATATATGTTATAATCGTTTTTTCATCGCATGTCAAGATTATATTACCGATAATAAAAAATAATTTTTACCATCATTTATTTTTGTAAAACGGCATTTCCGGATAATGTTCCGCACCCGCATCAAAATCTTGACCGGAAAGATAAAGAGCGGCGTTTTTTCCCGCGGTGAGTCCCGCTGATTTATATCCGGAATTCGTATAATGAAACGGAGCTGAAATTACATCCGGTTTACTTTCCCCTTGCATTAATCCGTTTTCTTCCGTAAATGAAGAAGTTATCCTTGTCAGCATACAAAAATCATTTTTTTCAAAACACAATTCTTCTTGAGCTTCCATTATCGGAATACAAGGGAACTCATAAAATTTCGCAACTCTGATTATTAAACATTTTTCGAAAGACGCGGTTTGTTTTAATTTTTCCCAAAGAATCAGCATATTTTTTTTATATTCTTCTTTTGATTTCCCTAAAATACCGTCCGATTCTCCTTGCAGCCAAACAAAATACTTTTTTCCGATTATATAATTTTCTCTTTTTAATTTTTCCTCCGCTTTTTTTGTTTTATATATCAAAGCTTTATAGCGGTTTGTATCCGGCATCCAATCAAAAATTGCCGTAGCTCCTTTTGAAGCGTGAATGTAGCAAGCATATTTATTGCACGCTTCATAATAACCGCAAACGAAATAAGGCATAAGCCCTCCATATCCCATATGGGAAGCAAAGAACAAGGCTTCGTTTCCCTCTGAAATAATATCTTCCCCGGAAGGCTGTTTTATTTCGTTAAGGGAATCATCTTGCTGCTTGTATTCGCAGCCGTATTCTTTTGGCAATTTATAAAAATCCGGACATTCGCTTTGTCCCTGCATGTTCGACTGCCCGCTGAATATAAATATATCAATTGTTTTTTTAGTTTTTGACATAAATCCTGCCTTTAAATAAATTATTTGTTAAATTGCTTGCAAAAATTCTTCTTTTAATATATACTGTTTTAGGCTTCTAACAAATTGGAATAATTTTTACAGCATTATTATGAGGAGGAGTCTCATGAAAAGACTTTTGGCTATAATCGTTTTGTTATCTATGGTTTGTCTCTCTTTCGCGGGATGCGGAGGAAAAGGCAATCAAATAGAACTTACCGACGGATCGGTAATAAAAATCGGTGTTTTTGAACCTCTGACCGGAGAAAACGGAGAGGGAGGATACCAGGAGCTTTTGGGTATAAGATATGCGAACAGTATATATCCCACAATTGAAATCGACGGCAAAACATATAAAATTGAGCTTGTGGAAGCAGATAACAAATCCGATAAAACAGAAGCCGTTAAAGCGGCTGAAAATCTCATTTCAAGCGGTGCGGTTGTTATTTTAGGTTCATACGGTTCCGGTGTTTCCATTGAAGCGGGAAAAACATTCTCCGGTGCAAAAGTGCCAGCAATCGGAGCTTCGTGTACAAATCCGCAGGTAACGGACGGTAACAGTTATTACTTCCGCGTTTGTTTCCTCGATCCTTTTCAGGGTACTGTAATGGCTAATTACGCTCATCAAAACGGAGCGAAAACAGCAGCAATTATTACTCAGCTTGATGATGATTATTCGTCAGGACTCGGCAATTATTTTGAAACGGCTTTTCTTAAACTCTCAGATTCTG
>JAVBPA010000103.1:0-14132 GCA_031549925.1 Eubacteriales bacterium | reverse complement strand
TAAGTGCTTTCCTTTAGTTGTGTTTTTCATTTTTGACTCCAGTTTGTGTAAAATTTCTCAAACTTAAGTCTACCACATTTTCTTCTCTTGGTAACTTCCACTTCCGCGTCCACTGTGGATCTTACTTTGAGAATTTACGTAATATAAAAATAATCATTTTTTAAAATTAACTATTGCAAATTAACAATAATTATGTTATAATGACAGTTGTGACATTAATTTGTTTATTATTATTTAACATATAATCCGGAGGGTAAAGACATGGCAAAATGCGAACTTTGCGGTAAAAGTGTTTCGTTCGGTCTTAGTGTTTCTCACTCAAACCGCAAGACGAACAGAACATGGAAACCCAATATAAGAAAAGTTAAAGCTGTAGTAAATAACACAACAAGAAAAGTAAGTGTTTGTTCCCGCTGTATGAGAAGCGGAAAGGTTCAGCGCGCAGTTTAATTATATTATAATTAAATCAAGGGATTTTATTTTTTATATTATACTCGATTTTAAACACAACATAAATTGGGTATCTTTTATAAAAAATAAAATCCTGTTTTTATATATCATTAAAATTTTGTAAAATTGATTTTTATAAAATTATTTTTGAATAAGAAAAATATTTTCTCATATTAAAATTGTCTGATATAAATTTAAGAGAAGTTAATGGTTTGAGGTCTATTATATATGCGTTGTTTTGTCAGCAGTCTTATCACAGATGAAATTGAAAATAATTTCAAAATATTAAATTGTTCCGTTATAAAGCTTCCGCCATACAGCAGATTACCCGATCCGGTTTCCACACATCCCGACATGCTGATAAATATTTTGCCTAATAATAAAATTTTAACGTACGGCGAATATTACCGCCAAAATAGAGTATTGTTCGATAATTTGGAATATGAAATAATTACTGAGGAAAATATACCTCAAAATAAATATCCGTATGACATCGCTTTAAATGCTCTACAGCTTGGGAATAAAATAATCGGCCGTATTGATATGACATCGAATCATATATTAAAAAATTATCCGGAACAAATTAAAACAAACCAAGGCTATGCACGGTGTTCTGTTTGTAAAATAGACGAAAATAATATTATTACTGCGGATGAATCCATTTCAGCGGCAGTTTCTTCATTTGCAAATGTAACAATGATAAAATACGGTTATATAAAATTAAACGGTTACGATTACGGTTTTATCGGAGGAGCTTGCGGTAAATTAAAAAACAGTATAGTTTTTTTCGGTAATATAAATACTCACCCGGATTCAAAAAAAATAACCGCATCTATCGAAAGATGCGGCTGCGATATTATATGTATAAAAAACGGAGAACTATATGATTACGGAGGAATAGTTTTTATTTAATAATTTTAATCGAACCTATGAAAGGAAGTTCTTTAGCGTTTCCGTTTAATGTATTTATTAAACCGAATAAGAATAATATAAATATTGCCAAATTCAAGAGAGCGCCGACAATCCAACCTAATATCGGAACAGAATAAACTATTGTACTGACTACACTGGTAATCAATAACAATAACCCTTGATTAGCATGGAAACGTCCGAATTTTGACGCGGGGCAGGAAACTAAAGGGAGGAAAAATAAAATTCCGAAATAAGCCAGCGCAGAAATAACTTTATTGGTATTTATGTCATCGGCTTCAAATTCTGCTGTTCTGTCAACAATATTCATAGCAATTCTCCTTATATAATTATTACATTCTAATTTTATAACATTCTTCATTATTTGTCAATAGTTTTGAAAAAATCGTTGACATATTACATAACGCATGATAGAATACTTTAATTAATAAAAAATAAATACAACCTTTTAAATTACCCTTTTTTAAAATATGGAAGAAAAAAATAAATTTTCGGAAGACACATTTTGGGATAACGATATAATGCTGCCTCCTAAAAAAACGACTTCATCGTTTTCCCGTGATACAGATACCGTTATCATTTCGGTGGATCCTGATTTATCCGATGATAAAACAGTGACAATACCTCCTAAACGCGGAGCAATCCCAAAAAAAGACGCGCCGAAACCGGAATCTGCAAAAAAGTATTCAGCTGAACCTATAACTGTTTATACCCCCGAAAATCCTTTGATAAAAAAAGTATCTATATGGAGATGGCCTTCTAAATATACTTTTTATGAAAGGTTTCGTTCTGATGCTATAAAATTGTTTTATCAAACCGGAAATGAATGTTCGTACGAACAATTTTTTTCATATATGCCGCAGTACGTTCAATTAAATCATTTGCAAAGTGATTATTATATATGGTGGAGAGACAATTTACGTAATAAAATATATTTAAAGGCTGATTACGGTTATATATATTTATATGTTTACGAAATTATAAATTTGCCTGATTTTATAACTCCGGCAAAAGGGCTTGAGCTTCTTTGCGATATATGGCTTGCATACCGTGACGAATTTCCGAAACTCGACAGATATATGATTGAATGGATATGCGATTTTTGTCTCATAAATATGATGGAAGCTCCGATAAAACGGCTTGAACCTCTGCTTGGTAAAATGCTTGAAACAGCTTCTTTTAAAGAATTTTATTTTTCTTCTGATAATGAAAATTCATATGCCTGTTCCCTTTTAAATTTTGCTTCAAATTATAACTGGCGTACAAGCAAATTTTATACGGGTGAAAATACGGAAATATTCGATAAACATATGCAGAATGCTTTTGTTTTTGCAATTACTAAAATCTCCGCCTTTGACAACCGTTTCAAATTTGAAGAAAATGATTTGACAAAAACAAAAATTACACGCGATGCATACAGCGGCTCACTTTGCGCCTATAATATAAAGAGACGTATAGATATCGAGTATAACAGCTGTACACGTTCTCCGGAACTAAAAATGATTATTACCGATATCGTTAAATTGATAGAAAACAACATACGTTCTATGCTCGGTATAAAAAACCGTTTTTCAACCGTAATGCTGACTCCTGAAATGAAAACAGCGGTTAATGAATATTTTGAACCGCTTCGCAGCAAGAAAAAATCACGCTCTGATGAAAATCCCGAATATATGAGTCAATATGATATTGAAGACCGCGGACTATCAACAGAAAGTGCGCTCAGTATAGAACGAAATTCATGGATTGTAACTGAAAAATTGACCGAAAGCTTGTTTTCAAATGAAACTGATGAAGCGTTTGCGTCAGATGAAACTGATATAGAAACTGAAGCTGATGATGAAATCACAAATAAAAACAGTACGGCAGCCGATAATAAATCCTCTTCCGCAAACGGAGATATAATCCGGGAAGCATTGGTTATTTTACTTGATTGCGATAATAATGCTTTTATACATTGGGCTGACAGCCATAATTTATTGGCTGATACTGCGCTTGAACTTGTTAATGAGGCAATGTATGATGTGTTTGGAGATATAGCCGCGGAATGCGGTCCTGACGGTGCATACAAAATAATAGATGATTACATAGATGACGTAAAACGTTATATAAATTCATAGGAGTATGAACTTTAATTCAAATTTTCTCCGGAAATTTATATGCGAGATTTTATTTTTAAGATATATTCCGTGTTTCCTTTTTATTTAAGGAGGTGATTGCGTGACCGAAAATAATAAATCAGAAGAAACCAAAGTACCCAGGCGTATACTTGCTTCTCTTGTAAATTCGGTAGCAGCAGGTGTTGTGCCGAGAATGGGCGCTCCGTATATCGCAATAGGACGCGAAGATGAAATAACCGCTTTGCTCGGTGATCTTGAAACAGTCAATGACGGCGGATGCTTTATGCGTTTTATAGTAGGTAAATATGGAAGCGGCAAGAGTTTTTTAATGCAATTAGTACGTGGGTTTTCAATAGAACGCGGATTTATAACCGCCGACGCTGATTTATCTCCCGAAAGGCGTATATGCGGTGCTAAAGGAACGGGTGTTGCGACATATCGTGAACTGATGAAAAATCTTTCTTCCAAAGCTTCTCCCGAGGGGGGAGCTTTGCCGCAAATCATAGCAAAATGGCTGTCAGGTTTGCAATCCGATGTTGCGGAAACAGGTTTGCGTCCGGGAAGTTATGAATTTAACAAAGAACTTTCGGCTAAGATATTTTCGATAACACGTGATCTTGAAGGGCAAGTCGGCGGATTCGATTTTGCCGCTGTTATAAACACTTATTATACCGCACACCGCAACGGAGATGAAATTATGAAGAGCGCGTGCTTGCGCTGGATGCGGGGAGAATTTTCCACGAGAACGGAAGCCAAACGGATTCTTTCTGTCGGTGATATAATAGATGATGAAAACTGGTATGATTATTTAAAATTAATAGCAGTTTTCGCACAAAAAATCGGATTTCGGGGATTGATTGTATTCATAGATGAATGTGTGAATTTGTATAAAATTTCAAACCGTATATCACGTGAAAGCAATTATGAAAAACTGCTTGCAATGTTTAACGATTCGCTTCAGGGACGAGCGGGAGGTCTCGGTCTTATCATGGGAGGAACACCTCAATTTCTGGAAGATCCGCGGCGCGGGCTGTTCAGTTATGAAGCTCTCCGGAGCAGATTATCAGACGGAAAATTCGGAGGAGGAAATTATAAAAACATGATGGGGCCTGTTATACGTTTGCGCCGTTTGTCGGATGACGAACTATTTGCGCTGATCGCACGTATGACAAAACTGCACGCACAATATTATAACTGGGAAGTACGTTTGACAACGGAAGATTTAGCGGTTTTTTTAAAGCACTGTCTTTCCCGTGCCGGAGCTGATACATTGATTACTCCGCGTGAAATACTGCGTGACTATATATCGGTTTTGAATATTTTATACCAAAACGAAACGGCAGATTTCGCCTCGGTTATGGGAAGCGGAGTCGTTTCTTTAAAACACGAAAACGCTTCATCCGAAGAAGCGAAAGCTGATATACCAAAAGACACTGATACCGAAAACGAATCCGGTTCAACCGAAAACAATTCGGCAGATTTCGGACTCGACGATATAGATATATAAGATTAAAAGTTAAATAGAATTTTGAAAGGAATTATATAAACTCCATGGAATACATGTCACTTAATGACATACGCGAAAGTTTTTTACGTTTTTTTGAAACAAAAGATCATCTGCGTCAAAAAAGTTTTCCGCTTGTCCCGATAAATGATAAATCGATATTATTGATAAATGCGGGAATGACTCCTCTAAAAAAGTATTTTACGGGTGAACATACTCCGCCTAAAAAACGCATGGTAACTTGTCAGAAATGTATCCGTACTCCTGATATTGAACGAGTTGGTATTACCGCCCGTCACGGAACATATTTTGAAATGCTCGGAAATTTTTCATTCGGAGATTATTTTAAGCGTGAAGCTATAGAATGGGCTTGGGAATACATCACCTGCTGGCTTAAACTACCGCGTGAAAAGCTTTGGATAACAATATATACGGATGATGACGAAGCTTTTGATATATGGCATGATAACGTCGGAATCGAAGCGGAGCGCATTGTAAGGCTCGGAAAAGAAGATAATTTCTGGGAGCACGGAAGCGGTCCCTGCGGTCCGTGTTCCGAAATTCATTATGACAGAGGCGAACAATTCGGATGCGGTTCTCCCGATTGCAAACCGGGATGTGACTGCGATAGATTCATGGAATTTTGGAATCTAGTTTTTACACAATTCGACAGTGACGGTAACGGAAATTATACAAGACTCTCCAGTCCCAATATTGATACAGGTATGGGACTCGAAAGAATATCCTGTATTTTACAAGATGTTAATAACCTTTTCGAAGTGGACGCAATAAAAAATATTATGTATGCCGTTTCGGAATTATCATCCGTAAAATACGGAGCAAACACAAAAAGTGATATTTCGCTGAGAGTTATAACCGACCATATACGTTCAACTTGTTTTATGATTTGCGACGGAGTTGTTCCCTCTAATGAAGGAAGAGGCTATGTTCTTCGCAGATTATTGCGCCGTGCCGCAAGACACGGAAGATTGCTTGGAATCGATAAACTATTTTTATCAGATCTTGTTGAAGTAGTAGCCGGTGAAAACAAAGAAGCTTATCCGGAACTAAGCGAAAAATTATCATATATAAAGAAAGTTGTTTTAACAGAAGAAGAACGTTTTTCCGCTACAATTGACGCCGGATTATCAATTTTAGGAAATATTATTAAAAACGTTTTAGAAGAAAACCGCAAATATTTATACGGAGAGGAAATATTCCGTCTTTATGATACTTTCGGTTTCCCGATTGATTTGACAAGAGAAATCGCACAGGAAGCAAAATTATTGCTTGACGAGGAAACATTTAAAAAACTGATGCGTGAACAGCGTGAAAGGGCAAGACAAGCACGCGCGCAAGTTTCCGGTTGGAGCGATAATGATAAAACAATAATAAATGATCTTCCGAAAACTGAATTTGTCGGTTATACAGAAAAAAAATGTGTTTCTCAAGTGCTTGCATTAATCGTTGACGGAAATTCAGTCGATTATGTTACGGAGGGAAATTTCTCTTTAATTCTTGACCGCACTGTTTTTTACGGAGAAAGCGGCGGGCAGGTAGGAGACACAGGAACTATATATGACAATGATACAGCCATAACTGTATACGATACAAAAAAATCCGACGGATATTATATACATCAATGTACAATAACCGAAGGAGATATAAAAATCGGAGACACAGTCGAAGCGGAAATAAATGACTTAAACCGAACCGCAATAAGACGCAACCATTCTTCCGCTCATTTATTACAAGCGGCTTTGCGTACAGTATTGGGAAACCATGTTGAACAGTCAGGTTCATATGTAGACGACAAACGGGTACGTTTTGATTTTACTCATTTTACCGCTGTCAGCGAAAAAGAACTTACCGCGATAGAATTACTGGTTAATATGCATATATTATTGGGTGAAGAAATAATAATCACGGAAACTGATATCGAAACCGCAAAATCTATGGGTGCTATGGCTTTGTTCAGTGAGAAATACGGAAGTGTTGTACGCGTTGTAAAAATGGGTAATTTCTCCTGCGAATTATGCGGAGGAACTCATGTTGATAACACCGCAAAAATGGGGCTCTTTAAAATTATTTCCGAAAGCTCTGTAGCGGCAGGAATACGCCGCATTGAAGCAACAACAGGAACGGGAGTTCTTGATATTATAAGAGAACAGCGGATATTGATTGAAAATACAGCCCGTGAATTAAAAGCTAACAATCCGCTTGATATAGAGCGCCGTGCTGTTCAGCTGCAAAATGAATTAAAAGCTGCCGGAAATGAAATCGAATCGCTTAATATGCGTCTTGCAGCACAAAAAACTGAACCGCTTATCGCAGGAGCAAAAAAAATCGGAGGAATTCGTTTCATTTGCGAAAATTTAGGCAAAACGCCGCTTAATATTGCCCGCGTAATTTGTGATGACATAAAATCAAAATATGAAGATATTGTCATATTGATAGCTGCAGAAGAAAACGATGATGTAAAATTTATTTCAGCATGCGGAAAAACTGCTGTAGCATTAGGCGCACATTCCGGAAATATAGTTAAACGGGTATCGGCTTTTACAGGCGGAAACGGCGGAGGACGTCCCGACAATGCTATGGCCGGCGCTAAAGATAAATCAAAAATCGAAGCTGCTCTATCGGAAGCTTTAGTAATAATTGAAGAAATGATAAATAAATAATTTATGTTATCAAATTAAGGATGGTAATTGATTCATGAAAAAATATAATATATCATTAGCCTCATATTCGTTTCACGGAGCTTTATCGGAAGGCAGAACGAACGTTTTTGCTTATCTCGAATCGATAAAATACCGTTACAATGTTGATTTTGCCGATATATGGACTGGTTTTTTACCTGCGCTTGATGAAACATTTTTAAAAGCTATACGCCGCAATATGGACGACCGCGGTATTTGTCTTGCGAATTTATGCGTTGACGGTCCGCATCTTTGGGAAAATGATCCGGAAAAACGAACCGCAAACAAAAAAAACATGCTGGAATATATAAAAGCAGCGGAAATACTGGGTGCCCGCACGATACGAGTCGATTTCGGCGGAAGCGAAGGTTATACAATGCCCGATGAAGCTTTCGAGTATATTGTGGGTACATACAGGGAATATTGTGCAATTTGTGCTAATTTGGGAATAAAAATCGGTCCTGAAAACCACTGGGGTTGGGACCGTGTTCCGGAATATTTAGTAAAAGTACGCGAAGCTGTAAACAATCCTTATTACGGTCATTTGTTCCATTTCGGGAACTTCTTTGACGGCAAAAAAGAAGAAGGCTTGGCTGCTGTTCTTCCTTACGCAATGCATACTCATATACCAGCCGACAGTTTAATTCCTCAAGAAGATGGGATTTCTCCAGCGGAAAAATATATCCCGATTCTTGCCGCATCAGGCTACAGCGGAACATACAGTGTTGAACATCACAGCGGACAATATGAATTTGAACGTGTAGAAGCTCAGCTCGGTCAGGTAAGGACAATTATCGCAAAACAAAGCTAGGAAAACATTATATATAACTGTATCTATTTCATAAAAGAACGGCTGCTTTTTGGAACATGCAGCCGTTTTTTCTATTTAAAAACATTTCTTATTATGAAAAACAATTTTAAAATTCCGGGATCATATCTGTTCCCGCACTGTCCGGTTCTTGTATATATCCGTTTATTATACCTCGCCGTTTCATATATTCGACCGCTGAATAATATTCATTGTATGTCAGTGTACGATTCAATTCGAGTGCTTTTGACGATGTTTCAGCTAACGGCGTAAACTGCCCCATTAATGAAAACAAAAAGCTGTTTTTGGGCAAATTATCATAAAGCCAATCGATAACACCATATGTATTTTCAAGAAGACCGGGCAGCACAAGATGACGGATTATCAAGCCTTTTTGCATAATACCTTCGCTGTCAAGTTTATATTTTCCGCATTGACGGTACATTTCAAGTATCGAATTTTGAGCTGTTTCAGTATAATTCGGGGCTTTTGAATATTTTATCGAAAATTCGTCGGATGAATATTTTAAATCCGGCATGTAAATTTGAATTTTTTTATACAATTTTTTTAATTGAATGACATTGTCATAACCGCTGCTATTCCATATAATCGGTATATTTAAATTAATTTTATCTAAAGTTTCGGTTATAATATCAATATAATGAGAAGGTGTTACTAAATTTATATTATGAACTCCTCTCTCGCCTAAATTGTACATTATATTTTTCAATTCGTTGCTGTCATACAGTTTTTTATTTATAACGCCGCCGAATCCTCTGCTTATTATACTGTTCTGGCAAAAAACGCAGCGCATGTTGCATCCGTAAAAAAATATAGTTCCGGAACCCTTTATACCCGATATACAAGGTTCTTCCCCATAATGCGGTTCCGCTCTTGCAATTGCCGCTTTATCGGGCGAAAGACAAAAACCGTCCGGACGGTTTACATTACACATTCTGGGACAACTGTTGCATTTATTATTCAATTTTCTATCTTCCTGTAATAGGTATAATAAGCGATAATACATCTTTCGCGTTCATTGTTTTCAAGATCTTTTCCGGTTAATATAATACCTTCAAGGCTTAATAATTCGTTCATCATCAAAGTTTCGATTTTAGCGCGGAATATTATATCATTTTGAGATAAAACGCACAGTTCATTCCCTTTTATATCAATTTTTCCGCTTTTACCTATAACAAAATCATCATCCCCGATTCTTTCGGATACATATTTTAATTCTTTGTTTTTTATTTTTTGTGCAAGCTGACGCCTGAAGGCAGGTTTATTTTCATTTTTTCCGATAATCCAGCTTTTCCAAACCGATATGAATTTAAACATTAGATTATTATATCCTCATTTTATTTTATATTATAAAAAATTCTTTTGTTAATATTATTATATTTAATTTTTATGATATAGCAAGCTTTGAAAATAAATTTTCAATTGAAAATAAATTTCCGATTGAAAATAAAACAATCTATATTAAAGAAGCAATGTATAAATTTTATAAAATCAAACATTTATTTATTATAATAATATTTTATAATGTTTTATTATATGGATTAAATACATATATCTTTATAATTAATTTTTATGATTAGCAGAATAACTATTAGATTGTTATTTATTTGTTAATGATATGTAAATTAACGAAATAACTCTTGATTTTTCCTTTTTGTATGTATATAATTATGATGTTGTTGGCACTCTTATGATTTGAGTGCTAAGTCTAGCAAAATCAAAAATAATTTTATATCTTATTGATATATTATCGGGAGGAAAGACAATGAATATTAAACCTTTAGCTGATAGAGTTGTAATTAAAATGGTTGAAGCTGAAGAAACCACAAAAAGCGGCATTATATTGACCGGTACCGCAAAAGAAAAACCCCAGATAGCAGAAGTAGTAGCCGTAGGTCCGGGCGGAATGGTTGACGGAAAAGAAATCGTTATGACAGTAAAGCCGGGCGATAAAGTTATAACAAGCAAATATTCAGGCACGGAAGTTAAATGCGGTGATATAGAATATACTATAGTCAAAGTCGGCGATATCCTCGCTGTCGTTGATTAATTTTGGGAGGGTAATTTAATTATGTCAAAAGAAATTCTTTACGGTATTGAAGCACGCAACGCTCTGCTCAGAGGCGTTGATAAATTGGCTGATACAGTTAAAATAACACTTGGCCCCAAAGGCCGTAATGTTGTTCTTGATAAAAAATACGGACCGCCGATGATAGTAAACGACGGTGTTACCATAGCAAAAGAAATCGAACTTGACAACGCAATGGAAAACATGGGCGCACAGCTTATCAAAGAAGTTGCCACAAAAACAAATGACGCGGCAGGCGATGGGACAACAACAGCTACATTGCTTGCTCAGATTCTCATCCGCGAAGGCATGAAGAATGTAACAGCAGGCGCAAATCCTATGGTTATACGCAAGGGTATCAAAAAAGCGGTTGACCGCGCTGTTGACGCTCTTCAGGCTAATTCTAAAAAAGTTAACGGAAGCGCTGATATAGCTCGTGTAGGAACAATTTCAGCCGGAGACGAAATAATCGGAACATTAATTGCCGATGCTATGGACAAAGTTACCGCTGACGGCGTTATAACTGTTGAGGAATCTAAATCTGCTGACACATACTGCGAAGTTGTTGAGGGAATGCAGTTTGACCGCGGTTATATTTCTCACTATATGGCAACAGATACAGATAAAATGGAAGCTGTTATCGATGATGCTTTAATACTCATCACCGAAAAGAAATTGTCCAACATTCAGGAAATTCTTCCCCTTCTCGAACAAATCGTTCAGTCCGGAAAAAAACTCCTTATAATTGCAGAAGATGTTGAAGGCGAAGCTCTGACAACACTTGTATTAAACAAACTCCGCGGAACATTCGTATGTGTGGCTGTAAAAGCTCCCGGATTCGGCGACCGCCGCAAGGAAATGCTCCGTGACATCGCAGCTTTAACGGGCGGAGAAGTTATATCTGATGAACTTGGTCTTGATTTGAAAGAAACAACACTTGCACAGCTCGGACGCGCACGTCAAATCAAAGTTAATAAAGAAAACACAATAATCGTAGGCGGAGAAGGCGATCCTGACGACATCAAAGGAAGAATCAGCCAGATTCGTACAGCAATCGAAACCACTACTTCAGATTTCGACCGTGAAAAACTCCAAGAAAGACTTGCAAAGCTTTCCGGCGGTGTTGCGGTTATAAAAGTAGGCGCTGCAACAGAAACAGAAATGAAAGATAAAAAACTCCGCATTGAAGACGCTCTCAACGCAACAAAAGCAGCCGTTGAAGAAGGTATCGTAGCAGGCGGCGGCGTTGCTTATATGAACGTTATTGATGCTGTTGCTGAAATTATTGATACAGTTGAAGGAGACGAAAAAACAGGTGTTAAGCTTGTTCTCCGTGCTCTTGAAGAACCAATTCGCCAGATTTCAGAAAATGCTGGTTTTGAAGGATCAGTTATAGTAAACGAAATTAAAAAATCCGGTAAAATCGGCTACGGTTTCAACGCTGCAAAAGAAGAATTCTGCGACATGGTTGATTCCGGTATTGTTGACCCGACAAAGGTTGCTCGTTTTGCTCTCCAGAACGCTGCTTCCATCGCTTCTATCGTACTGACAACAGAATCTCTCGTTGCTGATAAAAAAGAACCCGTAGCGGCTCCCGCAGCTCCCGCAGGCGGAATGGACGGCGGAATGGGCGGAATGTATTAAAATAGAAAAGCGATACCCTGTATAAATTTAAATTAACAAACTATAAATAAATTTTAAAATAATCAGTTAATATCCACAACAATATTTTTATAGCTGTTATTATATAAAAATTACCCCGCAAATCAGATGAAAATTACAGATTCTGAAATGCGGGGTTTATTTATACCAAAACCAAATTTATAAAAAAGATAAAAAAATTGTTTTTCAATTAACTGTTTTAAACGGATTTTATATAGATATCAAAGCAATTGTTGTCCGTTGATGTTCAACTTAAATTTCAATCCTAATTTTTCCGCTGCTTTACGACATAAAATCATGCGTCCGATAAATATTTCAAAATAATCCATAACCGAACTAAACTCCGTATCGATAGCTAAATACAATTCTATTATTTTTTTATCCTCAAAAATTTCAATCGAAGATTTTTTAACAGAATAGTTTACTCTGTCATGGATATCAAAGGAAAGTACGTCGGAATTTCGTACCCTGCTTGATCTTACATCTGTTTTATCCCCTAAAATCAACGCCGCCGCTACTTCATTAACCGCTACCGCTGTTGATTCGTCGTGATTTCCTATCGCGCTTGTGATAATAGCTATTTCTTCGGCGGTCGCTCCTATGTGGTCAAGTATTCTGAAAGCCATTATCGCACCGCTCTGAGCATGGTCGACGCGGTTTATCAAATTTCCGATATCATGGAGATAACCGGCAATTTTAGCAAGCTCACAAATTTCATTCGAATAACCAAGCTTTTCCAGTATCCAAGCCGATTGATTTGCCACTTTTGTCACATGAGCGAAACTGTGTTCCGTATAACCGAGCGCAATTAAAGCTTCATCAGCCTTTTTTATATATGTGTTTACAGATTTATCATTTTTAATTTGTTCGTATGTTATCATTTAATTCCTTTTACAATATCCCAATAATTTTTTGCCGCTTGTTCTGTTTTGTTATCACCATAACTGTAAAAACGTTCTTCTTTTAAATCATCCGGTAAATATTGCTGATATGTGTAGTGGTTCGGATAATCATGAGGATATATATAATTATTATATCCTGAAACCGGTCTTAACTGTTCCGGAAGTGATTGTCCCCTGCCCTCTTTTATAACTTTTACAGCCGCTGAGTAAGCCGATATTGTACTGTTTGATTTCGGCGTTGTTGCAAGCATTAAGACGGCGTTAGACAGCGGTATTGATGCTTCCGGCATACCTACATCAAACGCACTTTCTACGCATGAACGGACGATTACCGCAGCCATAGGATACGCAAGTCCGATATCTTCGCTTGCGATAACCTGCAATCTTCTGCATACCCCGATTAAATCACCGCCCTCGAGAATTTTGGCTAAATAAAAAACAGCTGCGTCAGGATCAGAACCCCGAATAGACTTTTGAAGAGCCGATAACAAATCGAAATGGACAGTTCCGCCGCGATCAAAGTTCCCTATTATTTTTGGGGTAAACGAATTTACATTTTCTTTTGTTATAATTTCACCGCTTGTGAAAAAAGAATTTTCAAGCAGGTTCATCGCACGCCTTACATCACCCGCGGCACATGAAGCAACATAAAAAAGGATTTCGTCGGATACAGTTTTATCCGCTCCGGTTGTTTCTTTTAATATATTAAAAGCGCGTTTTAAAGCACGAAGCATATCTTTTGCCGCAACTGCTTTAAATTCAAATATAGCGGAACGCGAAAGAATAGCTGAATATACATACATAAAAGGATTTTCTATCGTTGAAGCTATTAATGTAATTCTTCCGTCTTCTATATATTCAAGCAATGATTGCTGCTGCTTTTTATTGAAATATTGAATTTCGTCAAGATATAACAGTATTCCGTTTGATGCGAAAACAGATTTACCTTCGGCTATAACGGCTTTAAC
>JAVBPA010000083.1:0-3759 GCA_031549925.1 Eubacteriales bacterium | reverse complement strand
AATTACGTTTATTCCGCTGATCATTCCTTTTTTATCGCCCAGCGGGCTTGTATCCATGTCGTGCTGTACAACTGATGTCGCTGCGACAACATCGGTAACATCAAGTGTTTCGGAAAGAGAACCCGCCACGCCTACATTTATAATCAGAGAAGGATTCCATTTAAGTATCATAGTTTGGGCGCATAACGCCGCGTGAACCTTTCCTACACCGCATACTGCCGCAACTACTTCGTTTCCGTTTATCGTACCGAAACGGAAAGTTATACCGCTTATTTTCTCGGTTTTAGCATTTTCTATCTTTTCTTCAATTAACTCTATTTCAATTTTTAAAGCACTGATAATCCCTGTCATTTGTTTCTCCCTTTTTATATTATTAATTGTATCAGGCGGGGGGAGGCGAAGGACGCTGGGAACGTGTTACTTTTTGAAAAAGTAACCAAAACATGAAACTGGACACGGAACTGGGCACGGAACTGGATATGAAACTGGACACGGAACGACACAGGGGTCGTTCCCTACGGGTAAAATAAAACTCCTGCTTCTTTTTGAAAAAGTAACTAAAACATGAAATGGGTTTTAATTAATTTTAAGAATACACATAAAAAATAAATCGTATCCAAACCGCGCCTTACCGGGTGCCCGTGTTAGCGGGCGGGGAAGGTGCGCGCTTCGCAACAAGCCTTTAGCAGCGCAGCTATGGTGCAAGTGCAATATTCACACGTTTTTTGTTACTTTTTTTCAAAAAAAGTAAACGTATCTTCGTATCTTCGTATCTTCGTATCTTCGCATCCTTCGTACCTTCGTACCCCCGCATCCCCGCATCAATAGTAGTTGAAACTGCGGGAAGATGAGGACAAAACATCAAGATAATACAGGCACATATTTTTTGCGAGGTCAGCATCAAGATTTAAATAATTACCGCATTCTATTTCACTTGCGCCGAAAACAGGGCCGTCATAGGCGATAATTTGTTTCAGAACTAAAATTACCGTATCAAATACTGTATTATTATCAGCGTTTCTTACAAGCAGATAAAATCCCGTCTGGCAGCCCATAGGTCCGAAATAAATAATATCATCCGCTATAGAAGAATTACGGATATAAGTTGCGAACATATGTTCTACCGAATGGAGGGTTGAGTTATTGATAATATCCCCCGTATTCGGAGTTTTTACGCGCATATCATAAGTGGTTATATCTCCGTCAATACGCGAAACATAAATACCGGGTTTGATTCTTGTATGATCAACGTTAAAGCTTTCAATCCGTTTCATTTTTAAGCTCCCATTTCTTTACGTTTTTGATTTCTTCATATATTGTGCAGTAACTTTCGTGTCTGCTTTTTGGTATAATATTATTATTTACCGCTTCAATAACCGAGCAGCCCTCTTCTTTTGTGTGGGAACATTTCGTATAACGGCATTTTAAAACAAACGGTTCAAACTCCCGGAAAAGCTCCGGAAGCTCTTCTTTTATCAAGACTGTCATTTTTTCAAAATCTATCAAGCTAAAACCCGGGGTATCCGCGAAATATCCGTTCAGACAAACATCAGCTTCTCCGACGATTTTGTTCAGCGGAAATAATATTGTCTGACGCGTTGTATTTTTACCTCTCATAATTTTTTTGCTCAAATTTCCGGTTTCGAGTTTGAGAGAGGGGAAAAGCATATTAATAAGCGTGGATTTGCCCGCGCCCGAAACACCCGCGAAAGCGGATATTTTATCATTGCAGGACAAGGTTATAAAATTTCGAAGCTCGCAGATACCGCTGTTCTGATAGGAGCTTGTGACAAACAATTTATAGCCGCACAATTCGTATTTTTTTCGCATTTCTTCCGCCGCCGAAAAATCAAGCTCGCATTTTGTCAGAACTATAACGGGTTCGATTTTATTGCGTTCGCAAATTGCGGTCATTTTGTCCGCTGTAATTGCGCTCGGAGAAGGCTCGGCGCAGGGCAGAGTTATAAATAATATATCAAGATTCGCCATCGGAGGCCGTATCAATATATTTTTACGGGGAAGTATCGATGAAATAGTGCTTCCGCTATCGTGTTCCGTAATGATTTCAGCCAAATCTCCGACAACCGGAGAAGTTTTTTCGTAGCGGAACGCGCCTTTCGCACGGCAGGGCAGAAGCCCCGATTCTGTCATCGCGGTGTAGAGTCCTCCGTTTAGAGAAATCAGCCGCCCAGTTATCGTTTGTTTTTCCATAACCTCTTTTTTATCTGTTTTTATCTGATTTACGGTATAATTATATCACTTTCGGTAATTAATTGCAACCGGATTATTTTTAACTGTCAAAAAAATATACGTTTTATTTGTTGAATTGTATTCGTAATGATGATATAATATCTATAAAATTCCAGCTAACGGGATTTTTTGCTTCCGGATCGCGATATTATATTTTAGACATAACCTGTAACAAAATATTCTGAATTAACACAAATCAGGTTAAAAATTCAATCGTTTATTTTCAAACCGAAGAGGGAGAGTTATCATGAACAGTAAATTATACGAAAGACTTTACGATAAAATCTGTGAATTACCTGTAATAGACACACATGAGCATCTTTTTTACGGCGGAGATTTGACAGGGCAGAAGGATATATTAAAAGAATATCTGGTACAATACCTGAGCAGCGATATAATTTCGGCGGGATTTTTACGTGAGCAATTGAACCGGGTTACCGATGAAAAAATCGATATAGCGGAACGCTGGAAAATAGTCGAACCTTATTGGGAGGCTTGCCGTTACACAGGATACGGACAGGCTCTTGATACAGCGGTAAAAAAAATCTACGGAGTTAAAAAAATTTCGGGTAAAACAATTTAGGAGCTGAATAATCTCTTTATCGAATCAAAAAACAACGGAGAACATATGCGGCGCGTTCTGCATGATATTTGCAAAATAACGGTCAGCCTGACAGATTTATGGATGGAGCATACGGAAATCGACCGAAGTCTTTTCCGGGGAATATGGCAGCCGGTGGGATATGTCATGCCGTACGGACCCGATATGCTTTCGGGTGCCGCAGACAGAACCGGAATCGAAATAACCGATCTTGACAGCTGGATTGCGGCTATGTGCGCCGATATGGATTTAGCTCTTGACCGTTACGGAGTAAAGGTTATAAAATGTGCCATCGCTTATCAGAGGACGCTGAAATTCGATAAAACGGATAAAGAAACCGCCCGGAAACTGTTCTGCGAGGTTTATGAAAGCTGGGGGAAAAAAGAAAACACCAATTTCCCGCACGAATTGCAAAACTATGTCATGCATGAGGTTATGCGCGCCGCTTCCGAGCGTTCGCTTACCGTGCAGTTTCATACAGGGCTGCTTGAGGGTAACGGAAATGTATTGGGGAACAGCAATCCGGAGCTTTTGAACAATCTCTTTTTGGAATACCCCGGCGTAGATTTTGATTTGTTCCACATAAGCTATCCTTACTGGAGCACAGCGGCGGCGCTTGCGAAAATGTTTCCGAATGTATATATCGACATGTGCTGGGCGCATATAATATCGCCTGCCGCAAGCAGAGCCGCGCTTGATGATTTCCTTGACAGCGTACCCTATAACAAAATATCCGCTTTCGGCGGAGATTATTCTTTTGCCGACGGTGTGTGCGGACATTTGGAGATTTCCCGCCGCAATATAGCCGAAGTTCTCGCAAAAAAAGTACGCAGAGGAATTTTTTCCGAAAGAACTGCGGTTGATATAGCCCGCTCGCTTTATTACGATAACCCCAACCGCATTTTTAA
>JAVBPA010000097.1:0-7586 GCA_031549925.1 Eubacteriales bacterium | reverse complement strand
GTACGTTTTAATTTAAATGAAGTAAAATTAATATATATGAGATTTATGTTAGAGTTAATTATAAAATCATAAGCGGTGAATCATTAACCGAATCAGAAAAGAGAGAAACGGCAGCCGTATTATATAATGCTATTAGTGATAAAAGAACTGTTTTAAGATTTCATTTAGGAGTTAAAGCTCCGAAAAATGAAAACGGTGATATGAATCCATTATATCCAACATTCTTTATAACACCGTATATCGAAGGGAAAAAGCATAAAATACTAACAGGAGCTACTCCGAATACACACATTCTTTCATCGAATTCATATGAGCTTGAAATTATAAGACTGCTTATTCTTTTTGCGGGCAATGATCCTGCCGTTATTAAATTAAAAGAAAGAACATGTGAAAGATTATGTGCTTCTTGTTTTGACAACGATTGCTTTATAGGAGAATGTTACGATACCGGAATTGTTTCTTTGCGTTTCAGATGCACCGCAACACCCGATGAAAGACAAAAATTGATTTCGCTTTCAAATAAAATTATAAATCATTTCAATGACAAAAAAAGAACATTGGGTATTAAAATGTATATGTTTTTAGCGTTTTCTGAATTACCGCGGGATTTGAGCAAAAAATATCTTGAACCTTACCGTGATGATTTAATAAACATATACAATAAATACACCATTGAATCTACGGATTTAAATAAATATATCGCACGCAATGCTTTGGAATGTTTGGATATAAAACTATAATCAGTAAAATGATTATTTTAAAAAATTGCTTTTCCTCCGATAACCGTACTTTTTATATTTATATCATCATCAAATATTGTAAAATCCGCGCGTTTTCCGAAATCGATACTTCCCCGTTTATCGAAAATTTTCATAACACGCGCAGGATTTTCTGTCAGCATCAAAACAGCTTCCGCTAACGGAACATTTGCTTTAAAAGTCATAGTTTTGATAAGCTGGTGAGCCGTTGCAATGCTTCCCGCAAAAGCGGTTTTATCAGGAAGTTTGGCAACTCCGTCTTCAATTAAAACGGTCATTCCGTTTTTACGGCTTCCAAGTATCGCAGAGCCGCCGTCCGGCAATCCCGCTCCGCGCATAGAATCTGTTATCAAAACGATTTTTTCACAACCTTTTATTTTATATATCAGCTTTAATAAATCGGCGGGAAGATGAATTCCGTCAGCGATAACTTCGGTATACATGTCATTGAGCAGATATGCAGCTTCTACAGCTCCCGCAAAACGGTTTATGCCGATTCTGCGTGTCATTGACATAGCGGAATATAAATGCGTCATCAAATTACAGCCGCAGTTTTCGTGTATGTTTACAACATCGGAGCAGATACAATCGGTGTGACCTATTGAGGGAATAATATTCTTTTCATTAAGATAAGAACAAAGCTCAGCCGAACCGTCAAGCTCCGGTGCGAAAGTGATTCTTTTTATATATTGAGATGTACCGCAAAGATTTTCATATTCTTCTTTTATCGGATTCCGTATATATAAGGCGTCCATTGCGCCCTTTTGAGACAAAGCGAGATATGGGCCTTCCATGTGAATACCGAGCAAAACCGCACCGTCCGAACCGAATTCTGCGGAAGAATTATCTGCGGAGGAGTTCTCTGCGGAAGAACTTTCAAAAGCACAAACTACCGCTTCAAGTTCCTCGCGTGATGCTGAAATTGTAGTCGGATAAATAGCTGTGCAACCGTGTTTTGCGGCGTGATTTGCGATTTTAATATATTCGCAGGGGTCTGCGTCCATAAAATCGAAGCCTGCGCCTCCGTGTGTATGAATATCGATAAAACCTGCCGAAAGATACAGCCCTCTTCCGTCAATTATTTTAGTATAACTTGGGAAATTTATATTAGTTTCGTTCGGGAAATTTGTCATAGTTTTGTTTGGACTTATTGAAAGGCTGCCGGGAATCGGTTTTATTATTCCGTTTTCCGTATATATATCAAGATTTTCAAATATTTTGCCGTTTTTTATGACTTTGAAATTTTTATATAAAATATTTTCCATAATTTCTCCGTAAATGTATAGTTTTTATTAACATGCTTCCTTTTTTTGCATAATATGATATAGAAATACGATTATATTATAACAAATTGAGGGAGTATGAATTGATGACAGATATAAATAATTTATCTTTAAATAAAAAATACTTCGCGGCAGCAAATACTTCATCGGGTTTTGTCAGTTATTACAGTGAAATTTTCAGAGGATTAAATAAACTCTATATTATAAAAGGCGGACCGGGTACAGGTAAATCAAAACTGATGTTTGATATTGTAAACGAAGCGCAGAACAGAGGTTATGACGCCGAATACTTCTATTGCTCATCCGACTCGAATTCGCTTGACGGTATTATTATAAAAGATCTTGATATCGGTGTGATAGACGGTACAGCTCCGCATATTGCCGACCCATGGTATCCGGGCGCAAGCGATGAAATTATATATTTAGGTGATTTCTGGAAAACCGAGAAGCTCGTTTCAAAAAAAGATAAAATACATGAACTTACAGATAAAAAAGCGGAGCATTACGTTAGCGCGTACCATTATTTATCAGCATATGAAATGATATACGGAGAAATGCTCAAACTTACAGAAGAAGCTTTGTTCGCAGATAAAATGAAAGCTGCTGTAAAAAGATTGCTTTCCGATATAAAAACAGATTGCGGAAATAGCTTTAAAATCGAAAACCGCTTCACAGACGCCGTTTCAATGGACGGATATGTGTCATTTAATTCTTTTTATAAAATTGCAAAAAACCGGGTGATAATCCGCGATAAATTAGGCGCGGGGTATTTTTTTACAAAAGAATTAATGGAACAATTAAAAGAAAAGCAAAAATCAATCATTGTCAGCCGCGACCCGAAAAACCCCGAGCGTATAAACGGAATATATCTGGATGATTTATCAATAGCTTATATAATAAGCGAATCATATAATGCGGATGATTTGAATGACAAAATAGTCAACATGAATCGTTTTATCGATTTTGACAAGCTGAAAAATCACAAAGCAAAGCTCAGATTCGGAAAACGCTGCTGCGAATCCTTAATGGACGGAGCGGAAAATTCTTTTGCCGAAATAAAAAGACTCCATTTTGAACTCGAAACGATTTACACCTCCGCTATGGATTTCAGAAAAAAAGAAGAATATACAAAAAAATTACTTATAAAGATTTTTAAATGAAAATAATATTATTTGCCCTAAATTCATCATATTACCAAACAAATCCGGCGGTTAGATGTATAGCGGATTGTTTTAAGGGAAAAAAACACGATGTAAAGATAATAGAGAGGAGTTTAAAGGACAGACGCCGTGCTGTCCTTTTAGACCTCTGTTGCGAAAAAGCCGATATTTACGGCTTTTCATGTTATATCTGGAATGCGGACGAGCTTTATAATTATGCTTATCAGTTAAAAGCACTGCTGCCTGAATCAAAAATTGTGTTCGGCGGTCCGGAGGTTTCATTTGTTGACGAAAGCTTTTTCGCATCGCATCCGTACATCGACCATGTTATAAAAGGAGAAGGCGAAGATTCTTTTTTAAAATTAGCGGAGGAAAATATCACACAAAAAATAATAGGTCAGAATAAACCTTATGAGGATTTTATAAAAAGCGGAATAGGATATACGGATTCCGATATAAAAAACGGTGATATTCTGTACTATGAATCATCAAGAGGATGTCCTTTTAAATGCAGCTTTTGTCTTTCGGGAGGAGAAAATACACTTCGGACAAAAACCGCAGATAAGGTTATCGATGATTTACAGGAATTCGAAAAATTCAGCGGGAAAGTTAAAATCATCAAATTTGTTGACAGGACTTTCAATTATGATATAAAGCGGGCAAATAAAATTTGGGAGGCTCTTGCCGAAAGCCGTTTTACTTTGACATACCACTTTGAAATCCGTTCGGAGTTATTAAACGATGGGAGCTTTGAGATTTTAAAACGTATGCCTTGTAATAAAATACAGTTTGAAATCGGAATACAAAGCGTTAATAAAGAAACGCTTGCCGCGATAAACCGGAAATGCGATCAATATAAAATGATTGAAAACGCGGGAATTTTAAAAAATTACGGTAATATAAATATCCACTGCGATCTTATAGCGGGTTTGCCGTACGAAGATTACGCAAGCTTCGGAAAATCCTTTGACAGTGTATATAATTTTTGCGACAAGCTCCAGGTAGGTATTCTAAAAATTTTGGGAGGTTCGCAGATATACTCGGAAACCGAAAAATACGGTATTGTATACGATAATAAACCTCCGTACACTATTTTGAAAAACAATTATATAGATTACGCGGAAATATGTAAAATCGAACGAATTGCCATGCTTTCCGACAGATGCAGCAGCGGAAAATTTAAGCTTGTAATGGATTATGTAATAAAAAATATAAGCTCGCCTTTTATGTTTTATGAAAAATTTGATGATTATATTGAAAACATCGATATAACAACAGTATCACAAAACAGGTTATGCGAGCTAATGTATATGTATATAAAAGAATCGGCTGGAATAAATAATGATTATCTGAACGATTATCTTGTGCTTGACTGGCTGCTTTGCGAAACTCATTCGCCTCCGGAAATTTTACGTTTGAATAAAGCTTATAAAACTGATTCTGAAAAGAAAGAACTTTACGAAAAGTATTTTTGTGATATTATTACGGAAGCTGAATTCGTTTCTAGTAAAAATAATATTGATTCTTCCTGTAAAAAAGCAAAATTTAATTTGAATCAAGCGGAAATATGCTTATTTTCTTTTGACACTGAAAATTATTATCTAATTATCCGAAATTCGGGAAGATATTATAAAAGGCAAATTTTCAAGTGAATCTGTAATATAATCAGCTCCCGCTTTTTGCAATTCTTCCCTGCAAAAGGATGTTGTAACGGCTATTGCAATCATTCCCGCCGCTTTTGCCGCCATGACTCCTGAAAGTGAATCCTCTATAACAATAACTTCGTTTTTTGAAATATTATCGATATTCTGAGGCGAAGTTATATTTTTTTCCTTTGCGCTTTCAAAGGCTTTCAAAAAAATATCGGGTGCGGGCTTTTTATTTTTAACATCGCTGCCGGTAATTACCGCACTGAAAATATTTTTGTCTACACCGATACAGTTAATATTACATTCAACCTTGACATAATCGGAAGCGGAGGCTAAGGCAAGCGTATATCCGGCGGAATATAACTCATTTAATATATTCTTTGACCACGGATAAACCATTACTTTTTCGGCGGCGTTTGCGAGATAAATTTCATATGCGCGTTTCTTCATCTCGGTTTTATATTCAACGCCGTATTTTTGGGCTACTCCTCCGATAAATTTATCGTCGCCCATTCCTGTAAATTCGTGAAAATCATCCGGCGAAGCGTGCACGCCCCATTCGAGAAGAGATAACTGCGAAGAATATTTTATTGCGGGCTCGGAATCCACCAGAACTCCGTCCATATCAAAAATAATTAATTTATACTTCATATTTATTTATTTAATATCCGTTACATTGGTTTTTAAAATAGAAAATACCGTTTTTTTATTTTTTATCCGGTTTATCCGTTGATCCGGTTTATCCGGTGAATCTTGCGATTTGTTGAATCCGGTTTAGTTTTGTTTCAGGTTGCGATTTCGTAAGGATTTGATTCCGGAATATATACTTTTTTAATATCCGCGCCTATTTCTGAAAGCTTTTCAACCAAATTGCAATATCCGCGTTCGATATAATATACGCCGTCTATTTCGGTTTTGCCGCTTGCCGCAAGCCCTGCTATAACCAAAGCGGCGCCGGCACGGAGATCCATCGCACTGACAGAAGCTCCTGAAAGGGCATTTCCTCCCTCTATAACAGCGGTTCTGCCATCGACCTTTATATTAGCTCCCATACGTTTTAATTCCTGAACATAACGGAAACGGTTATCCCAGATACTTTCATTAAGCATACTTATTCCGCTGGCAAAACATAAAAGAGCGCAAATCTGAGGCTGCAGGTCGGTCGGAAAACCGGGATAAGGAAGAGTTTTTATGTTTGCGCGGTTTAAATCTCCCTTTCTTGATACAACTAAAAAATCGTCGTCTTCCTCGATTTCAACGCCTATTTCCTCAAGCTTTGCCGATATCGATTCCAAATGCTTGGGTATTATGTTGTTTATCTTTAACTTTCCGCCCGTCGCCGCTGCTATTATCATATATGTTCCGGCTTCTATCATATCGGGGATTATGGAATAATTGCATCCGTGAAGTTTTGAAACACCTCTGATTTTTATTGTATCTGTTCCCGCTCCGGATATCTTTGCTCCGCAGGAGTTCAAAAAGTTTGCAACGTCAACAACATGAGGTTCACGGGCTGCGTTTTCAACGATAGTCGTACCTTTTGCCAAAACCGCCGCTAATATTATATTAATTGTTCCGCCTACGGTATTGCAGTCGAAATATATGCTGTTTCCTCTTACTCCGTTTTGGGTTGTCGCTTCAATGTATCCCCCTTCAACGGTTGTTACGGTCGCGCCGAGAGCTTCAAATCCCTTTACATGCTGGTCAATAGGACGAACGCCGAAATCGCAGCCGCCGGGATAAGCCGCGTAAGCATGGCCGAATCTTCCCAGTTCCGCGCCCAGTACGTAATATGATGATCTCATTTTACGAACAAGCTCATATGGAGATGACCCGTTTTTAACATAAGTTGAATCTATTTCTACACTGTTTCTATTTATTCTGCGTATTTTTACACCCATCGCAGCCAATATTTCCAAAGAAACATTAACATCGCTTATTTCGGGTAAGTTTTCTATTACACAAATGTCACCGACAAGTATGTTTGCCAATATAATAGCGGTAGCCGCATTTTTCATTCCGTTTATTTCAACGGTTCCGAAAAGAGGTTTTCCGCCGTTTATAATTATTTTTTCCATGTTTAGTTTTTTCCACCTTTTTTACGCTGACAATTATAATTGATTTTATAAGTTAAGACTACATTCAGTCATTATACCATATTGGTAATCATTTTAAAAGAACTTTTTCATTTTTTATCAGAAATAATAGCATTTTAATCATAATGTATATAAATTTCCGTTTATTGCGTTCCTTATTCGTACAATTCCGCTTTCGTATTCAATATACCAAGCGGGAATTAAATAATAAGTATCAATGGTGTCATTCCAGTTTATGCAAAACACCGGTTTAAGCTTCGACAATATATGAATATTTTGGTCATTATTTTGTAATTCGGCTTGTTTATCTGTTTCTTCGGTTTCTTCAATATTTTCTTCATCGAAGGTATCGGTTATATCAAATTCGTTTTCAGTAGTAACAGAATCAGATACGGAATTATCATCCGAATTACCGTTTTCATCTATGATTGTATTATAACCGGAAATTTCGTTTTGTTCTTTTATATAGCTTTTTTCGGAAAACAGAACGTTTATCTGGTCAAAATTTTCCGTATTATAATCGGATTTAAACAAAGAACAAAGCACCGCTCCGTTAAAATAAACAGGAATAGTGTCATAAAATACCACAAGTGATTTTGTACCGATTATATCGATTCCGGCAAACTGCTGTATTATATCA
>JAVBPA010000031.1:0-35728 GCA_031549925.1 Eubacteriales bacterium | reverse complement strand
GTGATGGTTTTTTTTAAGTAAATAACCAGTTGCGGTCTTTATAAGCAGCCAAAAAACTTATATTAATGTTTTTTGCGTAGCTTTTTTTCGAAAAAAAGCGACCGTATCCGGTAATTTAAATCAGCTTCCGGTTAAAATATTAAAAGATTTCAAAAAAGCGGCAAGCCTCTCGTTTGAAGCCTGAAACCCTTCTTTGCCGAAGATTTGCGCAGGAGACCCGGAGGAGGATATAAGTCCGTTATCCATAAAAATCACTCTGTCCGATATATCTCTTGCGAAAGCCATTTCATGGGTAACGATAACCATTGTCATTCTGTTTTCATTCTTACCGGAGGAAGCCAAGCTTTTCATAACGGCAAGAACTTCCCCTGTAAGCTCGGGATCGAGTGCGGAAGTCGGTTCGTCGAATAATAATATGTCCGGATTCATCATCAAAGCACGGGCTATCGCGACTCTTTGCTTTTGACCGCCTGAAAGGGATGACGGCATTTCGTTTATTTTATCTGTCAAGCCTACGCGCTCAAGGAGCGAAACCGCCCGATTTTCCGCTTCCTCTTTCGTCAGCTTTAAAACAAGGGTGGGGGAGAGAGTCAGATTATGTTTTACCGAAAGGTGCGGATATAAATTAAAATGCTGGAACACCATACCCATACGGCTGCAAACAGAACGGGTATGTTTTTCACTGTGATAAACCCCGCCGGAGCATAAAATATTTTTTTCGATTACAATCGAACCGTTTTTTATTTTTTCAAGCCCTATCATACAGCGCAGCAGAGTGCTTTTCCCCGAACCTGAAGGTCCGATTATCGAAACAACTTCGCCGCAGGTGATATCGGCGGAAATTCCGCGCAAAACTTCATTTGTTCCGAAGGATTTTTCTATATTTTTTAATTCTATTATATTATTTGACATTGTTATATTATTATATTATTTAAATTTTTTCAGTAAGAAAATTTCTTTTCCGCAAAATCAAAAAGCTTTGTGAGGCCGAATGTCATAGTCAGATAAAAAATTGCGGCAATAAAATACGGAACGACCGAAACATGCGTGTTTACCATCGAACGCGTAAAATGGAGCAGATCCGTAAGCCCGATAGCGGTTACGAGGGCAGTATCTTTAATTAATGTAATAGCTTCGTTTGAAACGGAGGGAAGAGTCACCTTGAACATCTGGGGCAATATAATCCGTACCGTAGCCTGAAATTTTGTCAGGCTCAAAACCTGTGCGGCTTCATACTGTCCGTAATCAATTGAAAGGAGTCCTCCTCTGAATATCTCGCTGAAATAAGCCGCGTAATTTAAAGAAAAAGCGACGCAGGCGGCGGTAAAGCGCGACATTGCAAGATAAGGACCTATACCGGGTATAAACTTTAATCCGAAATAGAAAAAGAATAATTGCAGCATGAGAGGAGTGCCTCTCATTAAAAAAACATAACCCTTTATAATGGAACGCGGATTAAACTTAAAGCTTTTCTTTTTCTTCCGTTCGGTGCTTTTTTCAGAAGAAATAAAAGCGCAGATAAGACCGAGCGGAATTGAAAATATAATAGTAATTAAAAATAATCCGGCAGTATAACCCAATCCCCGCATTAAAACCAATGCGATTTGTAAATAAAATTCGATAAAAATCAAATCTCCTTTGATGAATATAAAACAGGAACCCGCATTGCGGGTCCCCGTAAGATGCAATTCGCGGTATACCGATATATTTTGATATATTAATTATACCATTCAATTACTTGTTTTGCGTGAAGTAATCGAAAACAACTTCATCGATTGCGATAGCGTCAACAGAACCGGCTTTAAAATCAAGCCACGCCTCATCATATTTCGCATATTCCGAAAGATGTATCGACGAAGCGAATTCAGCGTCTGAATTTATAGCTTCAAGAGCTGCCGAGCCAGCCTGTGTAGCCACTTTTTTACCTGCGAGATCTTCTTTTGTTACGATACCGCTGTCCGCTTTAACGGCTATGATCTGTCTGTTTATTATATAAGGCTTGGTTATATTCATAGCTGCCACGCGTTCGTCGGTTATCGACATTCCGTTCCAGATGCAGTCGATTGACTTTGAGGATAATTCCATTTCCTTAGCGCTCCAGTCAATAGGCTGTAAAACGAGAGTAACGCCGAGTCTTGAGCAAACTTCTTTTGCGAGATCGATATCGAAGCCGACTATTTCGCCTTTATCGTCGCGGTATCCCATAGGCGGGAAGGATTCGTCAAGTCCGAGGATTAATTTGCCGTTGTTTTTTATGTAGTCGAGAGAACCGTCGCCGGTGGCTTTAATTTCGCGGGGCCACTTTGCGTCTGCGATAGAAACGTCCTTTCCGAACCATCTTTCGGATATTGTTTTAAATTCGCCGTCCGCAATCATAGCGTCGATAGTTTCCTGAACGGCAGCTGTCAAATCGTCATCACCGAGGCGGAAGCCTATTCCGTAAGGATCGCTTTCGATTAAAGTGGATTCAAGTACTTTGTACTCGCTTTCCGATTTGGAGCATGAAAGAATTCCCGCGCAGCACAAAAACAATGCGAGAGCAAAACATAATATTTTTATTTTTTTCATTGGGCTGCTCCTCATTAAATATAATTTTTTAGATATTCATCTCACCGCTTTAACACGGTAACAAGAACTGATGAGATTATAACACATTTTTTGTTCCATTACAAGATAAATTTTACTTAAATTTTACAAAAAAAATTTCAAAAAGCGGCTCATAACCCAAACAAACGTTTTTTGCGGAGCTTTTTCTCGCAAAAAAGCGACCGTATCCCCGTATCCCAGTCCCCCCGTAATTTTTATCAAATTGTTTTTATCATCTGGCGGATTCCCCGGTTTTTCGGGAGATTTAACTGCGGGTCCTCATCAATCACCGCCGCCGCTTCGTCAAATGCGTCACGCAGCATATCCATATCGGAGCACATGGAAGCCATTTTAAATTCAAGACTGCCGTGCTGACGTATATCACCGCTTAACGCGGGTAAAAAATCACCCGGACCGCGCAGCTCGAGATCACGCTCCGCAATTTTATATCCGTTGTTTGTTTCCCGCATAACAGCAAGTCTCTCAAGCGATTTTTCGCTTTTTGAATCTGTTACGAGAATACAGTTGGATTTTACTTTCCCTCTTCCCACTCTTCCTCTTATTTGATGAAGCTGCGAAAGACCGTATCTTTCGGCGTTTTCAATAATCATCAGAGTTGCGTTCGGAACGTTGACACCGACTTCAATAACCGTTGTCGAAACCAGTATCTTTATATTGTTATTTGAAAATTCGTTCATAACACGTTCTTTTTCCGCCCCCTTCATCCGTCCGTGGATATAACCGACGCCCCAGGACGAAAATTTTTCGTTTAGACGAATAGCTTCGTCATGTGCGTTTTTGAGGGGCAATGAAGCTTCTCCGCCGATTTCTTCCTCATCAAATATAAAGCTTCCGCTTCCGGTTTTTTGGTCGAATTTTAATATATGACCGCCCTCTTCGGCATTTTCGGAATCTTTTTCCTCTTTATCATCTTCCTCTGATTCCTCAGCGCTTTCGATTGCGGGACAAACTACGTAAACCTGATTTCCGGATTCGCATTGCTTTTTTATAAAACCGTCAAGACGCTCGCGGTAGGAGCTGTTGACAATAAACGTATCAATAATCTGTCTTCCCGGAGGCATTTCATCGATAACCGACAAACCCATATCACCGTAAATAACAAGCGCAAGCGAACGGGGGATAGGGGTCGCCGACATTAAAAGCGTGTGGACATCCTTTCCCTTTTCGCCGAGAGCTTCGCGCTGAGCCACTCCGAAACGGTGCTGCTCGTCCGTTATCACAAGCCCCAAATTACAAAACGTTACTCCCGCGCTGATTAAAGCGTGAGTTCCGATTAAAAAACGTATAGTTCCTCCGGAAAGTCCGGAATAAATATTTTTCTTTTCAGCCGCTCCCGAAGACCCGCAAAGCAGAGCCGTTTTTATATTGAATTTT
Organism: Eubacteriales bacterium; assembly: GCA_031549925.1. Lineage (GTDB taxonomy): Bacteria > Bacillota > Clostridia > Oscillospirales > CAG-272 > JAVBPA01. The sequence goes on along the minus strand of JAVBPA010000031.1, from coordinate 31,747 downwards.
TCAAACATTTCCGAAAGTCCGAGATAATGCTGCCTCGCTAAAATTTCGGTCGGAGCCATCAGCGCGGCTTGATATCCGCACATAACCGCTATGTAAACAGCGGCTGCGGCGCAGATTGTTTTTCCGCTCCCGACATCCCCCGCCATCAATCGGTTCATGGGAAGAGTCTTTTCCATATCACTCCGGATTTCGGAAATAACTCTTGTCTGCGCGCCTGTAAGCTTGTACGGAATGACTGATATAAATTTATTGAAAACCTGATCGGATATTTTCAGCTCCGCGGCTTTTCCCGTTATCGGTTTGCTCCGGGAAAGCTTTACCGCTACGGCGAAAAGAAAAAGTTCTTCATATATTATATAGCTTTTTGCTAAAGCGACATTGTCATAAGTTTCGGGAAAATGCAAAAGACGCAGCGCATCGGCGCGGCATGGAAGCTTGTTTTCTTCTAATTTATCATCATCGAAAATATTTAAATATTCAAACCGCGGCATTTTTTCGATTACAGTTTTAATTATATGAGATATAATGTTTTGCGTAAGGCCTGTAGTCAAAGGATATAAAGCTTTAAATTCCGGCAGAGGGCGGTCCTCCGAATAAGGCTCATATGACGGAGAAGTCAGCTCGTATTTGCTTCCGGTGACAGATATTTTCCCCCAAAAACGAAAAACATCTCCGACTGAAAAAACACCTTTTAAATAATTTTGATTAAAAAAAGTAATTGTACATTTTCCGCTTTCGTCAAAAGCCGTGAGTTTGGTTAAAGTCAGTCTTCCTTTTAACATAGTGGAAACAGGGGGTGTGGCAACAGTTAAAACGAACGCACAAATCGTCCCGTTTTGGACGGAACGAAGCTGCCGCACATCTCCTCTGTGCTGATATCCGCGCGGAAAATGATAAAGCAAGCCCCGTACATCCGATATACCTATTTTAGAAAACAATTCGGCGCGGCGGCTTCCGATACCCGATAACTCGGTTATTTTTGTATTTAGTGTTATGTTCATGGACGGATTATATCATATTTTCCATGGTATTAGCAGCATATTTTGTATAAACAAGAAAATTCATCAATATGTATAAATAAATCATTAATAACGATTACAGAATTATTACAAATGCACAAAAACTCTTGAAAAGAATATTGCGTTATGTTATCATACAGTCACGGCGGAAAACAAGACGTCAAGTGAGGCTGACAAGGCTGAGCATAAGGCAGACGTAAATATCACCGCTCAAAATACACAGGAGGACAAACCCTAAATGACAAACACTAAAAAAATACTCCAACGTTTTTCAGCTGCTATATTGGTAATAATGATGATATGCGGCTGTGCGGTTTCGATATCAGCAAAAAAATATGATGATATCGGAAGTGAGTACCCCTACGCGGAACAAATCGATATATTATCTGATATCGGTGTTATCGTAGGAACCAGCGAAAATGAATTTTCACCGAACGAACCTGTAACACGCGAACAAATGGCAATGCTTCTTTTCAGAACAATGCTTGCACGCGACAATGCGGGTATAGTAAACGGTACAGCCTTTGAAGATCTCTACGATGAGACATACAACGGAGCGATTTCATGGGCGAACGCGGCAGGTTACATTATAGGTACATCGGACAAAACCTTTGAACCTAAAAAAGGAATCACACTCCAGGACGCAATGACAATGATCGTTCGTGTTCTCGGTCAGTCAAATGCCAACATGAACCGCGGATATCCCTGGACATTCATCGACATGGCAGTTAAACTCGGCCTTGACGACGGACTCCGCAGCGTGGGATATGAAAAAGAACTCACAAGAGGCGAAACAGCAGCGCTGCTTTACAACGCCTTGACAGCGGAATATCTTGTTCCCAAAACAGCATCGGCTTCAGGAGCTTACTACATTTCGACAACAATAATCCAGTATGTATTCGGTTTTGAAATCGAAGACTGCCAGATTATAGCTACAAACAACTATTCGCTTTCTCCGGCAGTATCGACAGTTAAAGAAGGTTATGTAACCGTTGTAAACGAAGACGGAAACATGACAGTTAAATTCAGTGACTTCGGTCTCGGCGAAAACGCTGATATGTGGCTCGGAAAATCAGTAAAACTCATTTATAAAACAGACGCTAAAACAAAAATGGTAAATGTTCTCGGCGCATCTTACACAAACAAAGCCGAAAACGCTCAGAGCTTCTCTGTTGCGGCAGACAAATCATACGTTTTAATCAACAACGTAAAATACAATGTCGTAAAACAACGCTCAAACGCGCTTGCTACAAATGACAACGAATTACTCGTTTATATCTACGGCTCTGACAGACAGCTTTCGCAGGTAGAAAATAACACTGACTTTGCGGGAAAAGCAATATACTGCGACATCGAACTTATCTACGGCGCAGATTCCAGCACAGCAATAGCAGCTATAATCAAAAATTACACATTCGGACGCTTAACTGAAAACGCAGGCAAAATTAATTTAGCAGGCGATTTAACAATAGATAAATTATCCGAATTCAAAAACGAAGTAAAAGCCGTATACGGCGACTATGTACTCTATTATTTCAACGCGGCAAACAAAGTCCTTGAAATAAAAGAAAGATTCACACCCACAGACGCTGCTATAGTTACAAAACTCACAGCATCTGAAGCGGTTATCGGCGGAAAAACTTATAAACTCGGCGGCGGCGGCGTTTCCGCGGCAAGCATCGAAGCAGCTCTTAAAGTAGGCTCAATTGCTTCCGTAATAACAAAAGACGACTGCATACTCGCAGTAATCGGCGCGGCAGTTCAGACAGTTGAAGCTAAATACCTTGTTGCTGCAAACACAGCAGTTCCGGTATTCACAAACGGCAGTGTAAAATATGTCTTTGACGCAAACATCGACGGCACAATCCAGAGTGTTATAACAACAAGCTCCGGCATTGCAGCCAACACAACCTACAGATACACCGTTGATTCAAACGGCATCTATACCCTCTATGCTGAAAACAGCGACAGATTTGCAATAAACGGCGATTTCTCCGCTATATTCAACGCTGAAGATGAAGGAAGTCTTTCAATGGGAAGCAAACCCTACTACACATTGGATGACATAAAATTCGTAACAGACGCAAAAACAGTTATCATAGCAAAGAATGCTTCCGGCTGGCAGATCAAAACAGGCGTGTTCACAGCAAACATAGCAATTAAAGAAGACGCTAAAATAACAGCGGTATTCCATAACAACCCCGGCGATGTAAAAACACTCGCGTTCATGTTCATCGAAGGCGCAACACTCGGCAGAACAGATGTTACAGCATCCAACGTTAAAATAATAGCCGCAGCAGGCAGCGAATTCGAAGGCGGAATCGTTTATAAACTCTACACAGCCCTCAACCTGAAAACAGGCGCGATAGAAACATACAAATCCGCAAGCTTTGAACTCGAAGCAGGAAAAGTATATGTTCTTGATACCAACAACCGCATCTTTGACATAGCATCAAGTGATTTGGAAGAAGGCAAAATTGAAGGCTACACAGCATCGACAGTTACAATTGACGATGAAATATACTCCATCAACGCTCAGACAGTTATAATCAAAATCAATGCGAACAACACAACAACAGCCGTTACACTCGCTTCTCTTTCCGGCGCGGACATCGAATTCGCAGCCGCAAACGGAGCAGTTACAATAATCATAGCGAAGTAAAATCAGCAAACGGCGAAAACCGACTTTAAACGATAAATAAAAAATTATAACCGCAGAGACAACCGGACGCGTTCATTACCGCTCCGGTTGTTTTTTTATATGATTTTTATTTTTATGCGTATGTTGATTTTGCGGTTATGTTGTTGACACATAATATTTTAAATGGTATAATATAATGTAATTTTTTTGTACATGAGGGGACATTACAGAAAATCATTAAGGATTGCCCCGATTCTTTTAAAGCATGTAAAGCAAAACAGCCTTTAAACTGTTAAGGGAGAATTTTTTCGTTTATATTTAAGGCATGCGTCGTCAGATTAAAAGCTTTTGTATATCCCAAGGTTTTGTTTTATTAATTTGCGTTATTTTCGGAGGCGGGTTTTTGCAAAATCAAGCGGTTTTAAATTAAATATTTTTACGGGGAAAATTTTAAATGAAAAAAAACAAAATAATATCGGTTCTTCTGGCTTTGGTATTTGTTTTATCACTGTTTGTTTCGTCATGTTCGGGAAATTCCGGCAAGACTGTTATGAAAATCGGCGGCAATGATATAGGCTATGACGAATACCGTTATTATTATATGAATTTTAAAAAGAGTCAGGAAAACAATCCCGACTTGATTATAAAAGATGAAATAGAAAAATCGATAAGAAAAAAATACGCCGTTGTGGATATGGCAAACGAATATAATTTTAAACTCAGCGTAGAGGGCGGGGAAAATGTACAAAAAAACATGGACAGCTTCGCTCAGTATTACGGCGGAAAAAGCAAGCTGAAAGAGACCTTGAAAAAATCCTACATGAACGTTGATTTGCTGAAAAGCAGTTTTGAAATAATGGAGCTTGAAACAGAACTCCGCAAGTATTCATATCAGGAGCAAAACGGGGTAATATTAAGCGATGACGCTACGGTGGAAAAATATATAAAAGAAAATTTTATACGCGCATTGCAGATTCTGATAAGGAATGACCCCGGGGAAAACATAGCGGATAATAAAAAAACAGCGGACGGTATCCTTGAAAAAATACACGCCGGAGAAGATTTTTATACACTGTTCGAACAGTATAACGAAGATACGGATGTTACATTGCCGGACGGATATTATTTTGTTCGGGGACAGCTACTTGAGGAATTTGAGACGACCGCGGTATCTCTCGAAATCGGACAGATAAGCGATGTGGTAAGAAGCAGTACCGGTTATCATATAATAATCCGGCTCGGGCTTGAGGATGATTATATAAACGAAAATTTTGAAAAACTCAGAGATGTATTTTTGGTTAAAATGTTCAACACAATGCTGGAAGAACGCGCTGAGGATTTGCAGATAGAATACACGGATTACTATAATAAATTAACTGATGAAATAATTGCCGGAGAGAAAAGTAAATGATTAAAACCTTAAAATTTTCGCCTGTAAGAATAATGGCGCGCGCCGCTATTGTCGCTTCTCTTTATGCCGCCCTGACTATGATTCTTCCTTTTTCATACGGCTCGGTGCAGTTCCGTGTATCGGAAGCCATGTGCATCCTTCCTCTGTTTTTCCCGGAATCCGTTCTCGGTTTGTTTGTCGGATGTGTCGTTTCAAATTTAATAACGCCCAACATACCGGTGCTTGATATAGTTTTCGGAAGCACAGCTACTCTGGCGGCTGCCGCTTTGACGGCGATGATCGGAAACATAGCGAGAAAAAGCAAAGAAAAATCCGGTTCGGCCGCAAAATACAGAATTCCGTTATCGGTAAAGCTACTTGCTCCTCTTCCCGCGGTTATTATAAACGCTGTCGTGGTAGGCGCGGTTATAACCGTTTCGATTGCGGGTACCGGCAATATTAACAGCGAATTTTGGAATCTGTTTCTTTTGAACAGCGTGTCTGTCGGAGCGGGTGAAGCCGGGGTTTGCTATATTCTCGGAGTTCCTTTAATTTATGTTATGGAAAAAATATATTACAGATAACTAATAGATAAAAATAATAAAAGACAGCAAAAAGATAGTCCCGGGATTTTCAGAATATCCTTTGTTTCAAAGAACCGAAAATATAACGCGGAAGTTTTGACAAAACAATATATACAAGCATATATTTGAAAATCAATCGGGATAAATATATAAAATCTCAGAATTTTGTGTGCCGCCGCATTTTTGTGACTGTATTTATAAACATAGGGATGTGAATATATGAAAAAAATAACAAAAGCCGTTATACCTGCGGCTGGTCTCGGAACAAGAATGCTTCCGATAGCCCATGCCGTGCCGAAAGAAATGCTTCCGATTGTAGACCGTCCCGCTATATCTTATTTGATTGACGAATGTGTTATGTCCGGTATTACAGATATCTTAATCATAACAAACCGCGACAAGGGCGCAATCGAGGATTATTTTGATTATGCGCCGGAATATGAAAGCCAGCTTGCCTCAAAAGGGAAAACCTCCGAAATAAACGAAATACACGAAAATGCAAACCGCGCCAATATATTTTTTATCCGTCAGCGCGAAGCCAAAGGTCTTGGTCACGCGGTGGGACGCGCCCGGGAATTTACGGGAGATGATCCGTTTTTGGTGCTTTACGGGGATGATGTAATATTTTCGGACAATCCCGTCTGCACGCAGCTTATCGAAGCTTATAATAAATTCGGGCTTCCCGCAGCCGCGGTAAAGGAAGTTCCGCTTGATTTGGTTTATAAATATTGTTCTCTCGGCGTAAATCATATAGAAAATAATTTCTGGCATGTTTACGACATGATAGAAAAACCGAAACCGGAGCAGGTAATGTCAAAGTTTTCGATACTGGGCAGGGTATTGCTCGGACCGGAAATCTATAAGATAATAGACGAACTTGAACCCGGAAGCGGAAACGAAATACAGCTTACCGATGCTATGCGTATTCTTTCGCTCAATACCGGTATGACAGCCGTGGATTTTGAAGGAAAACGCTATGACATGGGGTCAAAGCTGGGATTTTTAATGGCGAATGTGGAAAGGGGTTCGGTTAATCCCGAAACTGCGCAGGAATTCCGTAAATTCTTAACCGATTTTGTAAATTCGGGATTTTCAATATAAAAAAACATTTGGAGATATTAAATCATAATGGAACGTGTTTCAAAAAATAATTATTATCTTGATATAGCTCAAACTGTTTCCGAACGCGGAACTTGCCTGCGCAAACGTTTCGGAGCAATTATTGTAAAGAACGATACGATTATATCTACAGGTTATAACGGAGCTCCGAGAGGGAGAAAAAATTGTTCTGATTTGAATTATTGTATAAGAGATAAGCTTAATATACCGAGAGGCGAAAGATATGAGATGTGCAGATCGCTTCACGCCGAAGCAAATGCGATTATAGCCGCTTCACGCGATATGATGCTTGATTCAACATTGTATATGTCATGTATTGATCCCTCAACAAATCAGCTCCTGAACGATACAAATTCCTGCGGTATGTGCAAGCGGATGATAATCAATGCGGGAATCACGACTGTTATAATACGCGATACGGAAACAAAATACAGAACTATAAACGTCCGTGACTGGATATTCAACGACGACAGCATCAACGGACAGTTCGGTTATTGATTTTTATTTTTAGTTTTGGTTTTGGTTTTAGTTAACTTTAACTTTAACTTCACTCTTACTTTGAAAGGTTTGAAGTTTATATCCCTATTATTAAAGCAAGGGGTTGACGCCGCCTTTTGGTAATATATAATCACTGTTCAATAAAAACAGATAATAAAAAAGATATGAAAAAAGTTTTGATACCGGGTTCGTTTGATCCCATAACTCTTGGTCATTATGATATGATTTACAGAAGCGCCTGCTTGTTTGACGAAGTACATGCGGTCATTTTTGACAACAGTGAAAAGAATAAGCTTTTTACCGGCGGGCAGCGGCTTTATATGTTAAAGCTTGTATGTGAAAAAATCAATGCCGAATTTGCGGCGGAACGTGTCGTATATTCGCTTTCCTCGGGCTTTTTGGCTCAGTATTATCTTGATAATAATATTGACGCGCTGGTCAAGGGGGCGAGAAATGCGACTGATTTTGATTATGAATACTGGCTTTCGCTTATACAGCGCAGCTTTGACAAAAAAATTGAAACTGTAATCATACCCGCGCGTGCCGAGTTTCAGCATATAAGCTCGACCGTCGTCCGGGAACTTATAAAATATAACCGCTCTCTCACTGGTTATGTTCCGCCTGAGATTATACCGTATATAACGCAGTGCGCTGAAAATAAATATAATTAAATAAAAAAATCGCCGCATTTTATATTGAGACAAGTAAGAAGCGGCGGTTTTAGATATTAATACGGAGGAATGTTTTTATAAATGGATCAATTAAAAATGATTTGGAAGCCCGGTAACAGAGGGAATGTTGATTACAAATTAAACGATAAATTTGAAATATGTCCGCTGGAATTTGATATGATAGATTCTTGGTGTGCTGTCAGTATCGATTTAACCGGAAGATTATGGACCAGGGACGAATTCATTTCAGCTATGCTTTTTTCTCCGCCTCTCCCGCTTTCGCCTAAAAATATAATATGTATACGGGAAAAGGAAACCGGATTGATTTGCGGAACAGCCTCCGCCTGCATTGATCCGATAAAAAAGCGCGGAAATTTACATATGGTATCCGTCAGGGCAGACAAAAGGGGACTAAAACTGGGACACGCGGTATGCGCTGAAGCGGTGAAAAAATTTATCGGATACGGAGTATGCGAAGCCGACTTGTCAACAGACGATTTCCGTGTTTCGGCAATAGCGATATATTTAAAGCTGGGTTTTTATCCGTATTTATATAAAGAGGATATGGCTGAGAGATGGAAAGCCATTTTATTGAAATACGATGAAAGTTTTATTCTGTAAAATATGATGAAAGTTTTATTCTCTAAAATATGATGAAAACTTTATTCATTAAAAATCGTATATTAAAATAATACTGTATTATAAATTAACATTCAAAATTCGTTTTTATTATCGGATATGTTTATATAAATTTGGAAATTAAAGTAATAAAAACCTGAGTCAAATAATACAGATTATACAAAAAATTTAAAAATTCATAATAAACATATGGTACAATGATGGCAAAAGATATTGAAAACGGAAATATAAACGAGCAATTTTCGCATAATCCCGTTATGCTGAAAGAATGTATAAAAGCGTTAAATATAAAACCCGGCGGTTTTTATGTGGATTGTACCGGGGGCGGCGGAGGTCATTCTTTTGAAATAGCGAAGAGACTAGAAAACGGCCATTTGCTGACAGTCGATCAGGACGGCGACGCGGTTAAAGTTTTAAGAGAAAGACTTTCTGTTTTCGGCGGACTGGTTACGGTGGTAAAATCAAATTTTGTAAATACGGCGGATTTTCTTAGCGGACAGGCAGTCGACGGCGTTCTTATAGATTTGGGTGTTTCGTCATATCAGCTTGACAACGCCGAAAGGGGCTTTTCCTATACAAAGGATTCGCCGCTTGATATGAGAATGGATGCTTCAATTCCGTTTTCAGCCTATGATGTAGTCAACGGTTACGCAGAAAATGAATTAAAACGTATTCTTTACGAATACGGGGAAGAAAAATTCGCGCCGAGAATAGCCTCAGCTATAATTTATGCCCGCGAAAAAAAGAAAATAGAAACGACCGCCGAGCTTTCATCGATTATAAAAAATGCTATACCGGCGGCTGCGAGATCCGGAGGTCATCATCCGGCAAAACGCAGCTTTCAAGCCGTTAGAATTGAAGTAAACAAAGAACTTGACGTTATCGAGCCGGCGATAAGATCACTTTGCGAAAAAATGAACAAGGACGGAAGATTTGCCGTTATCACCTTCCATTCGCTTGAGGACAGAATTGTAAAACGTACATTCGCCGATTTATATAATCCTTGTTCGTGCCCTCCGTCGTTTCCGGTTTGTATCTGCGGAAAAAAACCGCAGCTTAAACGTATAAAAGAAGATCTACTGCTTCCCTCCGATGAGGAAATCGGTATGAATCCGCGTTCCAGGAGCGCGAAGCTTAGAATAGCGGAGCATATATAAAAGCAGAAGTATAAATAATCAGCCGAAAGGAGCGGAAATAGTATGAATTATCAGCTTAAAAAAGTGAATGACGGAGTCCGGATGGAACGTACATACGAAATAACAATGGATGTTCCGAGACCGAGGGAAAGTATAAGCATTTATAAAGATAAAACAAAGAACAAAAAAAATATTTCCGCGGGAAAACAAAGAAATAAAAACAATATATCGGCGGATACAAACCGGCAGAACCTGCAAGCTCAGTATAATCAAAGACCCGGAGTCGGAACACCGAGGAGACCGCAAGCGAATCCGTTATCGGCAGATGGTTTACGCGCAATACCGCAGCCTCTTTCAATCCCCGCAAAACAGCTTTCGGCAAAAGAAAGAGCGGAGGCAAGAAGAGCCGCGAAAAACGCTCTGGGCACATACGAACCGGAGCAGCGTATACGCACAATTAAAGCTGATGAGAGAAAGCCGTTCCCCGTCAAAATTATACTTATATCGGGATTATGCACCGTACTTTTTTTGTATTTATTATATAACGTGGTAATACTGGACAATTACCAGAGAGATATTTCCAATTTTAAATCCCGCCTGAAGGTTTTGCAATCCGAAAAAGCCGATCTTGAAGCCGCGCTTGATAAAAAAAATGATTTGAAATACATAGAGGAATACGCTGTTACCGTGTTGGGTATGGTAAAAAGCGACGTAGTTTCCCATCAATACATAAGCATAGAAAACAACGATAAAATTGAATTGGCGGAATCGGCGGAGGAAGGAATACTCGATAAAATTAAGCCGCTTGATGAATTGAGAAAAACCATTTCAAAAAAAATCGGTGAATTGTGGGAATATATAAGCTGAAATTAAAATAAATATAAAGTAAGGCGAATAATATATATTATTAAAAACAGATTAGTAAATGAGCTGAAATTAAAATAAATATAAAGTAAGGCGAATGATATATATTATTTAAAAGACAGATTTGTAAATGAAAGGAGATAAAATGCCTGCTACACCTCAAAAAAACCGGTTTATTCCCGGACGCAGCTTTTTCTTGATTATGGTTTGTGTAATCGGCTGTGTTGTCGTCATCGTAAGACTGTTTTTTTTACAGATTTTAAGCTACGACAAGTATCAGGAGCAGGTTATCGATAATATTCAGGCGGAAAGCCTTGTTTCTTCCGCAAGAGGTTCTATCTATGACCGTAATATGACAAAACTCGCGGCAAACGAGACAGTTTACCGTGTTTTTGTTTCTCCGAAAGATATTTATAAAATTGAAGACAACAAAGTGACGCTAAATTTAATTTCAGCAGGGCTTGCCGATATTTTAGGATTAAAAAAAGATGATATATACAATAATATCGTAAATTACAGTACCAAGGCAGACAGGACTATAAAGAGAAACGTAACGGAGGAAACGGCGGATATTATCAGAACATTTATTTCAGATAATAATCTGGCTACTTCGATACATCTCGAACCCTCCCTTAAAAGATATTATCCCTACGGAACACTTGCTTCCCATGTTATCGGCTTTGTCGGAACTGACGGAGGTCTGCTCGGTCTCGAAATGTACTACAATACCGATATGACAGGCGTTCCCGGCAGATATATAACGGCAAAGAACGCGAACGGAGAAAGCCTTGCCACAAAATATGAAACATACATACCCGCCCAGGACGGATACAGTCTCGTTACAACGCTTGACGTTACCTTGCAGCGTATACTAGAAAAGCAGCTTGAGGAAACTTTTGTCGAATCTGAGGCTGATAACCGCGTCGTAGGTATTGTTATGGATGTTGAAACGGGAGGAGTGCTTGGGTGCGCGACATACCCGAACTTCGATTTAAATACGCCTTATGTTCTTGACCAATATTCGCAGGTTATCTTCGATGCCATGAGTTTACCGGAGGGAACTGATGAATATAATAAAGAGCTTATGAATATGCTTTATAAAATGTGGAACAACAAAGCTGTGAGTGATTTATACGAACCGGGGTCCACGTTTAAAATTATAACAAGCGCGGCGGCAGTCGAGGAAAAAGCCGTGAGCTGGGAAGATATGTTTAACTGTCCCGGTTATTATAAAGTTGCGGGGCGCAATATAAGCTGTCATAAAACAACCGGACACGGTACCATGACATACGCGAGAGGTCTCCAGCAATCATGCAATCCTACGCTTATGCAAGCGGTTGAAAGACTCGGGAAAGAATCATTTTATAAATATTTCCAGGCTTTTAATTATACCGAAAAAACCGGAGTTGATTTACCCGGTGAGGCTAGCCCGATTTTCCATGATTTCGCGGGTTTCAACACCGTTGAATTAGCTGTTTATTCATTCGGTCAGACATTTAAGATTTCCCCGCTCCAGCAATTGACGGCAATATGTGCCGTTGCTAACGGCGGGTATTTGGTTACCCCTCACTTTATGGATTCTTTAATAGACAAAGACGGAAATGTTGTAAAAAACTATGAAACAGATATCAAACGCCAGGTTATAAGCACCGAAGTATGCCGTCAGATAACAAACGTCCTTGAAGAGGGTGTCGCAACCGACGGCGGAGCGCGCAACGCCTATGTCGCAGGTTATAAAATCGCGGCTAAAACAGGTACCTCAGAAGTTACGGATAAACGCAATGAAGATGGTCAGACATATCTGCGTGTGGGATCATGTATAGGCTACGCACCTGCCGATGACCCCAAAATCGCTATAATAATTATAGTAGACCAGCCTAAATGCGTTAATATTTACGGAAGCTATGTCGCAGCCCCGTATGTTGCGTCTTTTATGAGCGAAGCGCTGCCCTATCTCGGAGTTGAACGTAAATATACCGAAGAAGAAGAGAAGAATTTAACCTCCACACTCCGCAATTACGTAGGTCTTACTTTAACGGAAGTCACGAGAGATTTAAAAAACCGTGGAATTTCATATAAAGTTGAAGGCTCGGGAGACAAGGTAACACATCAGATACCTATAGGCGGAAGCACTATAAACAAGAGCAACGCAAATATAATCTTATACTCGGGGACAGCTATTCCGGATGCGGATGTAGAAGTTCCGAATGTATTGGGGAGAACAGCGGCTCAAGCTAACGCTGAGATAATAAACTCAGGCTTAAACATTATTTTAGAAGGCGCTGCGGGAACAGGAGCCGTTGCGGTTTCGCAGTACCCGGCTGCGGGCGAAAGGGTTTCGCACGGAACAGTTATAACGGTTACAATGCGTTTCATAGGCGACAGCGACGCGACAAACATAGACTGAATCAAAGCTTATTGAATTGAAAAATTAGATATCAGACCAATATTATAAAAAAGCAAAAAAGCGGAATTTACCCGCCGGAATGTGTAAAGGATTTTTTGATTTTCATATTAAGAAAAACACATTTCGGGGGGTACATGTATATGACTTTGGGCGAACTTTTTTGCGGTATTGAAATTATATATTCATCATCAGACAAAGATATCCAAATATCAGAAGTAATAAGCATGAGCAGCCAGTGTGTTCCCGGGTGCTTGTTCATATGTATCCGGGGGCTTCACAGCGACGGTCACGACTATATTCCGCAGGCTGTCGAACTGGGCGCTTCCGTGATATTGGTGCAGGAAGGGCTGCTTGAACCGGAATCTGCCGATCTCATAAAAAGCGAGGGCAGGGATTTTGTGGTAGTCCGGAATACCAGAGCCGCCGCTGCTTACATTTATAATAATTACTGCGGCAATCCGGTATCGAAACTGAAATTTTTAGCAGTTACCGGAACAAACGGCAAGACCACAACAGCTCACATGCTTTATTCAATATTGAAAGAAGCGGGTAAAAAAGCCGCTTTGATAGGAACGACTACCGGATTGTTAACTACCCCTGATCCGCATGTTTTTTATCCCGTATTGCAGGATTTAGTCAGAAGCGGAGCGGAATATGTTGTAATGGAAGCCTCCTCCCATGCGCTGGCATTTGATAAACTGGCTCCGGTTATATTTGATATCGGAATATTTACAAATTTAACTCCAGAGCATTTGGATTTCCACGGTTCAATGGAAGAATATTTTTCCGCAAAAGCCCGTTTGTTTAAATCATGCAAAACAGGATTATTCAATTCCGACGATGTTTACGGTAAACTAATGTACAACGAATCTCCCTGCGATAAATATTATTTTTCGGCCGGATCCGATATTACTGCGGATTTTTTGGCAAAATCGGTAACAAACGGCGGAATCGAGGGAAGCGGCTACGTTTTTTTAGCCCAAAACACATTGATCCGTATTAAAATTTCCATGCCCGGGATGTTTAACGTTTCCAATTCTCTGGCGGCGGCTTCGGCGGCGTTTCTTTGCGGAATCGGAGCGAAAGATATAAGAAACGCGCTTATGAGCATGACGGGAGTTCCGGGCAGATTTGAAAAGGTACGCCTGATTAGGAATGATATTTCGGTATTTATTGATTTTGCCCATACTCCGGACGCGCTTGAAAACATTTTAACTACCGCCCGTTCGCTGATGACGGCAAACCAGCGCCTGACAGTACTTTTCGGATGCGGAGGAGACCGCGACAGGGCAAAACGTCCGGCTATGGGAAGAATTGCCTCAAAACTCGCGGATTTTGTAATAATCACAAGCGATAACAGCAGAAGCGAGGAACCGTCTGAAATCATCGCTGAAATTATTAGAGGCGTTGACCGCGAAAAACCGCACATAGTCATTGAATCAAGGCGGGAAGCTATAAAATGGGCAATCAGAAACGCTTCTGAGGGTGATATTATTTTACTTTGCGGTAAAGGACATGAAAAATACGAAATAACAAAAAGCGGAAAATTCCCCTTCGACGAAATATCCATTGTAAAAGAAGCTGAATCTTCAATATAGAAAATAGGGTGTGACGCTCCGGCAAGCCGTTAAATTTGATGATTTTGTTAAATGCCACGGTGTGCCTAATGTCACGGTTTGTCCAGTGGGCAACCTTACAAAATATTGATTTTACAAAAAATCTGATATAACCAGTACAGAAAACAAAATTCAAATAACAAAGAAAACAAAAAAGAAAATTTAATATTTTAACGGATATTATAATAAAAAACGGTTTTTATGATTTATTTATTAGAAAAAGAATACACATCACATTTGCTTGCGGAAACAGTATCGGGTGTATTGCGGGGAAGAGAAGATATAAAAATTAATTCTGTCTCCGCAGATTCCCGGGATAAAAGCTTTGGAGGTTTGTTTATAGCACTGCGCGGTGAAAAATTTGACGGTCATACATTTATCGGCAACGCGCTTGAAAACGGATTTTCGTGTGTTATAGCAGATCATTATATCAATACCGGAGAAGCGGCTTGCATTGTAGTCGGAGATACGGTAAAAGCGCTTGGCGATATAGCTCGGGATTATATGAATTATATATCTCCGGTAACTGTTGCGGTAACGGGAAGCGTCGGAAAAACCACTACGAAACAAATGATTTATTCTGTTTTATCAGAAAAATGGAACACCCACAAAACAGAGGGTAATTTTAATAATCAAATAGGGCTTCCTTATACGATTTTCGGCTTGAAAAAAGAAAATCAAGCGGCGGTTTTGGAACTTGGTATGTCAATGCGGGGCGAGATATCCTATTTATCAAAAATATGTAACCCTGACATCGCGGTTATAACTAACATAGGGTCTTCTCATCTCGAGTATTTAGGCTCACGCGAGGGAATCCGCGACGCGAAGCTTGAAATCCGCGACGGTTTAAAGAAAAACGGAGCTTTGTTTTTAAACGGAAATGAACCTCTGCTTTGCGGGATTGATAACGCGTTTTATGTAATGTGCGATGAAGATAAATACTTTTGCAAAAAAAATCCGGATGTCCTGCTGTCTGATATAACAAAAACCGAAAACGGAGGCTGCGCTTTTGACGTTACCGCTTTCGGCAGAAAAATCGAAAAATTATCGATACCCGCCGCCGGAAAGCATAACGCTTATGACGCCGCAATTGCCGCGGGAGTTTCTGTTTTTTTAGGATTTGATGAAAACGAAATAAGAGCGGGATTGTCTAATTTCAAAAATACCGGATCAAGGCAAAATATTTTTAAACGCGGAGATATAACCGTTATTGAGGATTGCTATAACGCGTCGCCCGAATCGGTTTCCGCGGCGGTTGACGTGCTTGCGGGCTATAAAGATGTGTCGGATTTAAAAAAGACAGCAGCCGGGTCAAAAACAATAATTGTTCTTGGAGATATGAAAGAATTAGGCGAGAATTCAAAACAGCTTCATAAAAAAACCGGAAGCTATGTTGCGGATAAAAAAATTGATATTTTGATAACTTACGGCTGCGACGCGCTTGATATAGCAAAAGGAGCGCTGGAAAACGGAATGCCGGAAGAAAACGTCATATCCTTTGAAAACATTGCCGATCCGGTTACGATATCAGCTTTTATAAAAGATATAATAAAATCCGGTGATATCATTTTGTTCAAAGCAAGCAGAGCGGTCGCGTTTGAAAGAGTTATAAACAGAATATTCTGATAAATAATTTTATTAATACAAATATTTGAAATACGATATTAGGAGTTAATATGCCACCTGTAATATTATATATATCGATATTGCTGCTGTCATTTATTTTGACAGCCGCCGGAACAAGGATATTGATTCCGATATTAAAAAGCCGTAAAATGGGTCAGAAGATATTGGATATAGGTCCGCGCTGGCATAAGTCAAAAGAGGGTACGCCCACAATGGGAGGACTTGCTTTTATTTTTGCTTCATTTCCGGCGGTCGCCGCCGGATGTATATTAATGCGGATAATATACGGAGAGTGGTATAATATACTTCCTTTGATTATCACTTATTTTTACGCGGTGATAAACGGCTTGATAGGAATTCTGGACGATTATGTAAAGCTTACCAAAAAGCAAAACGAGGGGCTTAGTGCAAAACAAAAATATCTGCTTCAATTGGCGATAGCAGGTTTATATTTGTTTTTATTAAGCCTTACCGGTACAATATCAACCGTTATATTTATTCCTTTTACTGAAATAGGGATTGATTTCGGAATATTTTATTATGTTATAGCGTTGATTTTACTTACGGGAATTGTAAATTCGTCAAATCTTGCGGACGGTATTGACGGGCTCCTTTCAACGTATACATCCGTAATAGCTGCTTTCTTTTCGGTAATAGCTTTTGTTATGTATTCTGTCAAACCGGACGAATCTTTTCCGATGATAATATTAAGCTCCGTTTGTCTTGGATTGTGTCTTGGATTTTTAGTATATAATTTTCATCCGGCAAAAGTTTTTATGGGAGATACGGGTTCGCTGTTTCTGGGTGGGTTGATTGTCGGACTTGCGTTTTTGTCTGGTATGCCTATAATTATATTAATAGCAGGAATTATATATTTAATTGAAAGCGCTTCTGTTATAATTCAAGTTACATATTTTAAACTGACAAACGGAAAAAGAATATTTTTAATGGCTCCTATTCATCATCATTTTGAAAAACTGGGTTGGAGCGAGATTAAAATATGTTCGGTTTTTTCGCTGGTTGCGGTTATCTCATGCGTAATAGCTTATTTTGGTTTTAGAATAGTGTAAAATACAAATGAACATATTTTTTATGTGAGGAATATAATGAACCGACCGAATGCGGATAATAAATCTGCGCAGCCGAAAATACAAAACGGCAGTGCTCATACAAACAAACCGATACCTCCCCGCGCTGCAAATAATTCAGGCGAACAAAATAAACGGATAAATTTTGCGGCGGATAATACAAAATCAGGACAAACAGTCCAAATGCAAACGAAATTGCAAACGCAGACGCAAACGCAGACGCAAACAATTCGTCCCGATACATCAAAGAACGCCGGGCTGCCTGCGAGGGGACAGCCGCGTCATCCTCAGCCTGACTTTAACCCTAACTCAAATTCAAATCCGAACAGAAATTTAAAAAAACCGGTTCCCGATGCTTCTTCGGCTTCTGCTTCGGCTGCTGAAGGGAAAAATAAAAAAAAGAAATTAAAAGCAGATTTTATAAAGTCAACTGATATTGTCCGTATAAAGGGAAGTATCGACCGTCCATTTTTAATCATAATTATATTGCTGCTTTGTTTCGGTTCCGTAATGGTATTCAGCGCGAGTTACCCTACGGCTCTTTCAAAGGAACACGACAGTTATTTTTATATAAAACGTCAGCTTTTATTTATAGCTCTCGGCTTTGTAGCTATGGTTGCCGCGATAAATTTCGATTACAGATGGATTAAAAAATTAGCGGTTCCCGTATTTATCGGAATGATTCCGCTTTTGATTATAACCCCTCTTTTCGGTATAGCCAGAGGAGTTGCCCGCCGCTGGATAATAATCGGAAGCGTAAGATTTCAGCCCTCCGAGCTTATGAAGCTTTCGCTGGTTTTATTTTTGGCATATTTTATTGCGAGGTATCAAAAAATAATAACGGATTACAGCAATTTTATGAGGTCGTCCGTGTACGGCGTTTTTATTCCGGTATTTATAATAGCTTTTATATGCGGTTTAATAGCTCTTGAAAATCACTATTCATGTATGATAATTATGTTTTTGATAGGCATGGTAGTTATATTCGCGGGAGGAGCACGTAAAATATGGTTTATTGTGGCTGGATCTGCGGCGGGAGTATTGGCGGCTTTTTTAATCACCTTCTCATCATATGCGAAACAGCGCATGGACGTTTGGCTTCATCCGGAAAAGTATTCGGTAACTGATGAAACCTGGCAAACGATTCAAGGGCTTGTGGCTGTCGGTTCGGGCGGAATTTTCGGGGTCGGACTCGGGAACAGCAGACAGAAGCATATGTTTGTCTCAGAAGCGCAGAACGACTTCATTTTTTCAATCATCTGCGAGGAACTTGGATTTATCGGAGCGATTGCGGTTATAGCATTGTTTATCGTTTTCATTTGGAGAGGTTTTGTAATTGCTCTCCGCGCGCCTGATACTTTTTCATCCCTGGTTGTTGTCGGTATAATAGGAAAGGTAGCGATTCAGGCAGTTTTGAATATGATGGTTGTTACGGCTATTATTCCGAATACCGGTATATCACTTCCGTTCTTCAGTTACGGGGGAACAGCTCTGTCTATGCTTTTGGGAGAAATGGGGATAATACTCGGTATTTCACGGTATTCGTATGAAAATTACTGATTTTTTACATATAATTTTAATTGGAGTTTTAATTTAAATTATGAGAGTTATTATGTCGGGCGGAGGAACAGGCGGTCATGTAAATCCTGCGATTGCGATAGCGGATACAATATTACATAATGAACCGGATTCCGTAATAGAATTCACCGGAACACCGCGGGGCATCGAAAATAAACTCGTTCCGGCTGCGGGATATGTACTGCATCATATAGAAATTCAGGGTTTACGCAGAAGCCTTTCGCCCGCGAATTTAAAAGTCGCTTATTTAACGGTAACTTCTGTGGGCAGGGCAAAAAAACTACTCCGCGAATTTAAACCGGATATAGTAATCGGAACGGGGGGATTTGTATGCTGGCCGGTTTTAAAAGCGGCTTCCCAGCTTAAAATACCCTCGGCACTCCATGAATCGAATGCCGTTCCGGGACTGGCTTTAAAAATGCTTGAGGGAAGCGTTGATAAAATATTCGTAAACTTTGAAGAAACAATTTCCCGTCTCAAATATAAAGAAAAAGCCGAAAGAGTAGGGAATCCTCTTAGGGGATCATTTGCTTCATATTCAAAAGAACAAGCCCGCGAAATTTTAGGGTATAACGGAAAATACCGTCATGTAATTCTTTCTTGCGGCGGAAGTATGGGAGCGGAGCGGATAAACCAGGAAATTATCAGCGTTATGAAAAATTATACCTGCCTTCACCCGGAAGTTAAACATATACACGCAACAGGTTCGATAGAGTATAAAGCCGCGAGAACCGAATTTGAGAGCTTGGGGCTTGATAAATTCCCGAATCTTGAATTTATAGAATATATATACGATATGCCTCAAAAAATGGCGGCATCGGATTTGGTGATAAACCGCGCGGGCGCAATGACGCTTTCAGAGCTTTCATTGCTTAAAAAGCCCTGCATATTAATCCCTTCCCCCAATGTAACTGACGACCACCAATATAAAAACGCGGCAACGCTAGGAAACGCGGGCGCGGCTGTGGTTTTTCGGGAAAATGAATTGAAAGAAGGACTTTTGCAAAAAACTATTGAAGAATTGCTTTCGGATAGAGCGCGGATGAATAAGATGGGAGAAATGATTTCCAGTTTTTCTATAAATAATTGCAATAATTTGATATATTCATCTCTCAAGACTATTGTATAATGACGAAAATTATGTTATAATGATTCATAAAGTTTAAATATGCCGTTTCGTTTTGCATTGATATTAATCAACCAAACGGGCGGTGTCATTATTTGTAGGAATATCCGAAAATGTACAACACCGAAAAAAAATCCCGGAAGTTGGGAAAAGAAAAAACAGCGGATATCAACCCGCTCAAAAAATTATTTGCGAATAAGTATGAGCTTGACGATAATGATAGAGATGACGGGGGATCGAAGGCAGAACAAATTGCCGTCGATACTTTTGCCCGCCAGCACGAAATTAATAAGAGGAAAAAAAGACAGCATCTTGCGATAACTACATTGTTTGCGGCGGTTGTTTGTTTAATATTTGCGGTAGCCTGCATTGCTTTATTTTTTAATGTCGAGAATATTAAAATAGAAGGCAATAATTTTTATGACAGCGAAACAATATTAAAATCGAGCGGAATTCAGTTAAAACAAAATTTATATGCTATTGATAAAGCAGAGATTGAAAATTCGATTATTATGGAGTGTCCCTATATTAAATCTGTGCGTATAAAGAGAAATATTCCGACGGCTTTGACTTTGGTTATCGAGGAAGAAACCGCTGTATATTATTTTGAGTATTTGGGGGAATATTTCGCGCTTTCGGATGATTTGCGTGTTATAGAATGTACGGACGATGTTTCGGATATTCTAATAAGGTATACTGATATTATTAAAATCAATACGCAGCAAATCAATTATGCCGTTGCCGGCAGTAAGCTTGTGTTCCAAAATGACAGTTATTTTACATATGCTCATGAAATGCTTAAAACAATGCTCGGTTCCGATATCGGCGATAAAATAACACTTATAGATTTTTCGGACAAGTTTAATATATTTGTTATGTATGAGGATAGATTTCAAATCGAATTCGGGAACAGTGAAGATTTGGATTTGAAAATCAGAATAGCTGTTAAAATAATTAACAGATTTGATAAAAACGACAGCGGAATTATAAATGTTGAAAGCAAAGAAGCTTTTGTGATTTTAAAAGGTCAAAAAATATTCGCAAATGTGAATAATAATTAAATTTTAATAAAAATACTTGAATTTAATAGAAAATAATTGTATGCTATTATAGATTGATTAATGTTTTATGCAAAATGATTATAAAACGCGTATAAATGAATTAATGATAATTATTGATAGACAGATGATATAAATTGGGAGGACAATATGCCATTTGAACTTGAAGAAACCTTTGATAGCGGTGTAAATATAAAGGTTATCGGCGTGGGCGGAGGAGGGAATAACGCTCTGAACCGTATGATTGCGACAAATGTTAAAGGGGTGGAATTTATCGCTGTAAATACGGACAAGCAGGCTTTGTTGCAATCCAGTGCGTCTCACAAAATACCTATAGGTGAAAAATTGACAAAAGGTCACGGCGCCGGAGCGGATTCCGAAAAGGGCGAAAAAGCCGCGGAGGAAAACAAAGAAGAAATTGCAAACGCTTTAAAAGGCGCGGATTTGGTATTTGTAACCGCGGGTATGGGAGGCGGAACCGGAACCGGAGCTGCTCCTATCGTTGCTAAAATCGCAAAAGATCAAGGTATATTGACAATCGGCATAGTAACAAAGCCTTTTGCGTTTGAAGGTAAAAAACGCATGGAAACAGCGGAGAGAGGAATCGAAAAGCTGCGTAACTGCGTCGATTCGCTGGTAATAATTCCGAACGAACGCTTAAAACAAGTTTCAGATATTAAAATAACTCTTTCAAATGCTTTTGCTGAAGCTGATGATGTTCTCCGCCGCGGAGTAAAAAGCATTTCCGAACTTATTAATATACCCGGAATTATAAACCTTGATTTTGCGGACGTATCAGCCGTCATGAGAGACGCCGGTACCGCTCATATGGGTATTGGATCGGCTGAGGGCAAGGAAAAAGCTGAAGAAGCGGCAAAATCCGCTATATCGTCGCCTTTGCTGGAAACATCGATAGAAGGCGCTACGGGGATACTGATTAACTTTACTGTTCCGCCGGAGATATTACTGGAAGATGTGGAAGATGCTTCGGCTATGATTACAGAACGTGCCGATCCGGAAGCCAAAGTTATATGGGGTGTCACCGAGGATTCCTCGCTTGAGGATAAAGTTCATGTAACTGTCATAGCAACCGGATTCGGAAACAAAATAAAAGCGCATGAAAATGTATCTGCTAATTTGGAAACAGCGAAAGTAATTACCAAGGGTACAGTAAAAAGCGATTCTCAGGATTTTTCAAATAATAAGCAAACTCAAAGACCCGTACAGAATCATCAAAACGCACCGGTTCAAAAACCTGCGGAGACAGAAGATAATGATGTGAATGATGAAGAAATACAGGAAAGCGATTTTGACGATATAATGAAAATTCTGAGACAATCCAAACGTAATAACTAGTAGTTATTAATAACTAAGTTATTTAAACTGATAGTTATATAAACTTAAAATAGTTTAGCTGATAATTACTTAATTTAAAATTGTTATATACAAATAAATATACCGGAGATATGAATTATTGCTATCTCCGGTTTTTAATATAGTTACCGTTTATATAAAATATACAAATACAGAAAAGGGAAAATTTATAATGATAAAACGCTTTGTTTCATATTATCGAAATCATAAGGTTATGTTTTTTCTTGATATGTCAGCTTCTCTCCTGCTTGCGGTATGCGATCTATTTTTTCCTATGATAACAAGATCAATAATAAACGATTATATCCCGGACCGCAATATACGCATGATGATTATATGGGCGGCGGCTCTTGTTTTGATATATTTAGCAAAAGCCGGTCTTAACTATTTTATTCAGTATTACGGGCATGTGATAGGAGTAAAAATGCAGGCGCAAATGAGAAGCGATGTTTTTACTCATTTGCAAAAGCTGCCGTTTTCATATTTTGACGATAATAAAACGGGAGTTATAATGTCGCGTATTATAAACGATTTAATGGATATATCAGAACTCGCGCATCACGGGCCGGAAGATTTATTTTTATCGGTTATTATGTTCATCGGTTCGTTTGTACTATTAGCTCCGATTAATATATATCTGACACTTATAATTTTCGCCTCAATGCCGCCGCTTATAATTTATGCTATGCGTAAAAGAATGAAGCTTGCGGAAGCCTGGACAAGAACACGCAAAGAAACCGGAGAAGTTAACGCTTATCTGGAAAACGGTATTTCCGGTATACGCGTTTCAAAATCGTATGTAAACGGAGATTATGAACTCGGACGTTTCCGAGATTGCAACGGTAAATTTGTTGTATCAAGGAATATAGCATACAAAGTCATGGCGGAATTTCATTCGGTTACAACATTTATAACTGATGTTTTGTATGTGGTCGTTTTGATAGCGGGGGGATTGTTTACATATTTTGAAATGATCAGCTTCGGAGATTTTACCGCTTTTATATTATTTATCGGAGTATTTTTAAATCCGATACGGCGTTTGATATCATTTATTGAGCAGTATCAAAACGGTATGAGCGGATTCCGCCGGTTTTGCGAAATTATGGATTCACCTGAGGAAGAAGAACCGGAAAACGGTATTGAACTCGAAAAAGTAAAAGGTGATATAGAATTTGACGATGTAACCTTTACATATATAACACGCGATGAAAAAAGCGATGAAAAAGATGAAAACGGAGAACCTCTCCCTCCGAAAATTATTAAAAATACTGTACTTCACGATGTTTCATTTAAAGTACAGGCAGGTAAAACAATAGCTCTTGTCGGTCCTTCCGGAGGAGGGAAAACTACCCTTTGCCATCTGATACCCCGTTTTTATGAAGTAGATAAGGGAAAAATATCTGTTGACGGTTACGATATATGTTCTTTGACACGTGATTCGCTCCGTTCCGCTATCGGGCTTGTACAGCAGGATGTATTTTTGTTTACAGGAACTATTTACGAAAATATACTTTACGGATATCCCCAAGCTGATAAGGAAGATGTTTACAAAGCTGCGCAGAGAGCTAATATTCATGATTTTATAGTAAGTTTGCCGGACGGATACGATACATATATCGGGGAACGCGGAATTAAATTGTCAGGCGGGCAAAAACAGCGTGTTTCGATTGCAAGGGTATTTTTGAAAAATCCTCCGATACTTATACTTGACGAAGCGACAAGCTCGCTTGACAATGCCACGGAAATTGCAATACAAAAATCACTCGAAGAATTATGCAAAGGAAAAACCACTTTGATTGTAGCGCATAGATTATCGACGATAAGAAACGCCGATGAAATTATCGTTATAACAGATGAGGGAATTATGGAAAGAGGGACACATATTTCGCTGCTTGAGAAAAACGGTATCTACGCGGAACTTTACATGTCCCAGTTCAGTCATATGAATTAAGTATCAAGTATTTTAAGACAAAAAAGGAAGTATTCCCATGAAAAAAGTAATGCTTGTGTTCGGTACACGTCCGGAAGCTGTAAAAATGTGTCCGCTTGTTATCGAATTGAAAAAAAGATCCGCAATTGAAACGATAGTTTGCGTAACCGGCCAGCATCGCGGAATGCTTGATTCGGTGCTTTCTGTTTTCGGTGTTGTTCCCGATTATGATCTCGATATAATGCGTGAAAGGCAAACTCTGTTCGATGTAACATCTGCGGTTTTATCCGGTATGGGGGAAATACTTGATAAAGTTAAACCTGATTTATTGCTGGTGCACGGAGATACGACTACCGCTTTTGCTTCCGCGCTCGCGGCTTATTATAAAAAAATTCCGGTAGGTCACGTCGAAGCCGGATTGCGTACCGGAAATTTATATTCTCCTCATCCGGAAGAATTTAACCGTTGTGCAATTGATATAATTACACGCTGGTATTTTGCTCCGACGGTTCTTTCTTGCAAAAATTTAATTGACGAAGGAAAACCTAAAAAGGATATTTATATAACCGGCAACACCGCAATTGACGCGCTTTCCACGACTGTCAGAAAAGATTTTTCGCATCCGGTACTAGATTGGGCAAAGGATAAAAGACTTATTTTGATTACGGCACACCGGAGGGAAAATTTAGGTGAACCGATGGTTCATATGTTCCGTGCGATAAAACGCGTTATAGAAGAAACAAAAGATATCGCCGCGCTTTATCCGATTCATATGAATCCGGCAGTCCGGGAAATAGCGGAAGCCGAACTTTCCGGGTGTGAAAATATAAAAATAATTGAGCCTCTGGACGTTTTTGAATTCCATAACTTTATGGCAAAATGCTATCTTATTCTGACAGACAGCGGGGGGATTCAGGAAGAAGCTCCATCGCTCGGAAAGCCTGTTCTGGTTATGCGTGACACAACCGAACGTCCGGAAGGAATTAAAGCCGGAACTCTGCTGCTTGTCGGAACAGAAGAAGAAAAAATATATTCCGCTTTCAGAAATCTTCTTGATAACAAGCTAGAATATGATAAAATGGCACACGCCTCAAACCCCTACGGAGACGGAAAGGCAAGCATCCGTATATCTGATATCATAGAAAAAACGCTTGAATTATAACCATTTATAGCAGTTTAATCGGCCACGCACCTATTCCGAGATAACAGCTGATTCCCGGCAGTGAAATTTTCAGAGCTTGGGATGCGCATATTACTGCGCATAATCCCAAATACCACATTTCGTCGATTCTATATGTTTCGCCTATTTCATCATAAGGGGAAATTTCGGTTATAATTATCTTTTTAGAAATCAGCTTATTAAGCCCGTTTTGAATATCTTCATCAGAACAATTCGTATTTTCAAGAGCCGTTCTTATCATTTCAAAATTAGCCGGGCCGGAGAATTTACGCCGAAGAACTGCATATATAACTTCCATAACACCGGGCTCTGATAAAACAAAAAATAAATCCTGCGAAAATGAGAGAGTTTTGAGATCGATTGATTCCCAAAATTCTCTTTTTACTATATTGCCGTATCCGTTTGAAACCATAAGAGAATAACCGTTTTCGTGCGAATTGTGATAAGCGAGAATTTTATCTTTTTCAATGTTATTTATTGCCGGCTGGGTCAGACCGTCATGTATGGAATGATAAATATCGAACGCTTTTTCAAAACCCCGGAATTGTCCGAATTCGAAAATATAGTCATGAACTGTTTCTTCTATTTTAGGACTTATTTTTCTTCCGAACAGCCTGTCTATAGGTATGTCAAAAAAATCTGCGATTGCCGGAAGAAGTTCCGTATCCGGCATACCTCCGTTTTCCCATTTGCTTACCGCCTGCGCCGAAATCCCTACAGCGTTTGCGAGTTCTTCCTGCGTTGAACCTTTTGATTTTCTGAGTTCCGAAATAATTTGTCCGATCGATAAATTGCTGTACATTTCAAATCCTCCGTTTGTATTATTTTTGTTTTTGTGTTATATACAGATTATAACGCAAACCGCAATTGAGTACAATGGAGGCTTTTTTTGTTCAAAACAACCCCCGTTTGATATTCACAACCCACCGGTTGATATTCCGGACAATTAAAAAACAACCGTTTAATTAAGCGGTTGTTATAGTAAAGTTTTGCGGAGCTTTTTCAAAAGCGACCGTTTCCTCGTTATCCTTTGTTTTTCACTAAATTAGAATTTTTGAAAAATAAAGCTATTATAATACAAAGAGCACACATAACCCCGCATAATAAATAAGAAAACGGAACGCCTAAATATTTAGTCATAATTCCTCCGCCGAATCCCGCAAAAACCTTGGGAGCGCCGTAAGCGAGAGCATACATAAGCGATTGTCCCGAAGCGCGTATTCTCGGCGCTACAGTTGCGTTTATATAATAAGTGCCGCAATATATCGAAATGGTTATCCAAGCTCCCGTAAAAGCTCCGATAATTAGAATCGAAACCGGATCACGGGCTGCCGTAAGCAGGAAATAACGGATTGCACAAACTGCGGATGTTATAATAAGAAGTTGTTTCAAACCGATTCTTGACATGATTTTATCAAACCATATAAAAAACGGAAATTCTATAGTCAGGGTGACGAAAACGTTAAGCCCCCAAACCCAGGCGGGAAGATTTAAATCCTGCGTCATATACTGAGGCATAAAGTTTGAATAATAGGTAAAAACAAATGTCATAACGAATATGATAATAAATATAATTATCATACTTCTGTTACGGATAAGCTCGCCAAGAGTCTGAACTCCTCCGGTATTTTCGGATGTGTCGGAAGGTATATCTTTTTCTTTTTTATTGTGCGCCGTTTTATCTCTTTTTCTTGCGTGACCCGCGACCGAAGGAGAAACAAGTAAAAACGTAACTCCGACGAGAGCAGCGGCAGCGTATGAGGAAAATAATAAAAGCTCGTTTGACGAAGGCAGAACGCTTATTACGATTGCGATAATTCCATACCCGACAGTTCCCATCAAACGGGGAGGGCCGTATTTTATTTTACAATCTGAAGAAGCCTCAAGCGTTATCGTGTCGATAAGCCCCCCGTACGGAGCTGAAAAAAACATAAAAACCGCTACAAAAAACGCACACCAAATAAAATTCTGATAAAAACCCAATATAAAAAACGAAACGGCAGCAAAACCGCAAATCAAAGCCAAAACATTATTTTTTCGTCTGGAACGGTCGGCGGCAATTCCCCAGACAAGGGGTGATAATATCATTAAAACAGGGCCGATTGAGAGAAGTGCCCCTACGGCAATTTCATCGAAATATTTGTCAAGATACAGCGGTATAAAACAATTGTATATAGCGTTTAATCCGTATATAAAAAAATTTGCTCCGCAAAGGGTAAAAAAAGCGCGGCGTTGTGACATATGATAATCCTATTAATTTTATATTTTTACACGCCCGCTTATTATATCATATATTACTAAAAAATCAAGTGTAATTTTTGTGATATAGCATAAAGAAACAATAGACTTGTTAAAAAAAACTGATATTGAAATAATGTTTTGTTTTTATTTCTTTTTTCCCGTTTTCCGTAAAATATCAACCGCGGGAGCGGGGATTCTTCCCAGCCAGTCGGGTCCTACATTCAAAAGATAATTTATACCCCGGTCGTTCAAATGCTTTTTTATTCTCAGAATTTCATCCGGATCTTTCCAGTTCTGGTCGAAACTTTTATATCCCCAGGTGTCATTTAAAGTGGTCGGAGCTTCCGCCAGTTTCTCCGTATAATAATCATCGGGAATTTCGTTGTCTCCTGTTGTATAATAATCCCCCAGTCCATATCCGATTCGGGAATTTATTAAACATTCAGGCTGCAATTTTTTCACCAAATCACAAAGCCGCTGTCCTTGTTCTTTTGTCAGGGTAATAGGATTGTCAAACCAAATAAGCGCGATTTCCCCGTAATTTGTCATAAGCTCTTCTACTTGCAAAATAACCTTTTTTTCGAAGAAACGGGAATAATCTTTTTTTTCGTTGTCAGGATAATCCCAGTCATTGCACCAATGCATTCCCGCTACATTCAAGTGAGGATAATTGAATCCGCCGCCGTCCGGTTCGTGCCAGTCCTGATCCTGCGAATAATAAAGTCCCAATTTTAAACCCTGTTTTTTGCATGAAAGCGCAAATTCCGCAACAATATCTCTTCCGAAGGGCGTTGAATCGCAGACATTAAAGGAATCAGCCTTTGATTTGTACATTGCAAATCCTTCGTGATGCTTTGCTGTCAAAACTATGTATGACATTCCCGCTTCCTTTGCGAGCGAAACCCATTCGTCAGCGTCAAAATAAACCGGATTAAAAGCTTTTGTCAGCTTTTCATATGTATTATTCGGAATCCTAAAATAAGATTGAATCCATTCACCTATAACGGGTATGCGTTCGTTTTGCCATTCACCTCCAAGCAGGGAATAAAGCCCCCAATGAATAAACAATCCGAATTTTGCGTTTTTAAACCATTCTTTATTAGTCATAGGTTTTCCTCGGCATTATCAGCATAAAACAAAATATTTTATTAAGCTTGTATAAAAATTGCAAATATTAAACGAAGTTTCAATTCAGGAGGAAATTACCGCACATAAATTTTATATCCGGTTAACACCGTCTTTTATTCCGGCTGCTTTTACGGCGGAGGCTACCGCGATTCCGACACGGTCGTCAAATATATCGGGAATAATATAATCCGCAGATATAGTTTCATTTGTGATAATACCGGCAATTGCGTGAGCCGCCGCGATTTTCATATTAGCGGTAATGTCAGAAGCGCGTATATCGAGAGCTCCGCGGAATATACCGGGAAAGGCAAGAACGTTGTTTATTTGATTCGGAAAATCAGATCTTCCCGTTCCGATAATAGCAGCTCCCGCTTTTTTTGCAATTTCGGGCATTATTTCCGGTGTAGGGTTTGCCATTGCAAATATTATAGAATCGGGAGCCATTGTTTTTACCATTTCTTCGTTTAATACGCCGGCTGCCGAAACACCGATAAATACATCCGAGCCGCGTATAACATCGTTTAAAGCTCCTTTTATTTTAGCGCGGTTTGTTATTTTCGACATTTTTTCTTTAATATTATTCAAATCGGATCTTCCCTCGTAAATCGCACCCTTTGTATCGCACAAAATTACATTTTCAAGCCCCATGCTCATAAGAAGCTGAGTCACCGCTATTCCGGCAGCGCCCGCTCCGTTGATTATAACCTTGATTTTATCGATTTCTTTTCCGGTATATTTTAAAGCGTTTATCATTGCCGCTACAGTTACAACTGCCGTTCCGTGCTGATCGTCATGAAAAATCGGTATATCACATTCAGCTTTCAATCTTTCTTCTATCTCGAAGCAGCGGGGGGCAGAGATATCTTCCAGATTAATTCCGCCGAAAGACCCGGCAAGCAATTTAACCGTGTTTACAATTTCGTCAACATTTTTAGAACGTATACAAAGGGGAATTGCGTCAACTCCTCCGAATTTTTTAAATAAAACGCATTTTCCTTCCATAACCGGCATACCGGCTTCAGGTCCGATATCTCCGAGACCTAAAACAGCCGTTCCGTCCGTCACGACAGCTATCATATTGTTCCTGCGCGTATATGTGTAAGAAAGATTTATATCATCGCGGATTTTTAAACATGGTTCGGCAACTCCGGGAGTGTATGCAATTGAGAGATCGGCGCGGTTATTGAGTTCCGGACGGCAGAGAATTTCAATTTTCCCCTTCCAATCCTCGTGTTTTAATAATGCGGTTTCTTTTATATCCATAAAATCATTAATTCTCCGGTAAGTTAAGTATTAATTTATATATTAATTTATAATGTATTATATATTATCCGATGAAAAAAGCATTTTAAAGTGATTTTGTGTTAATAATTTTACGTAATATAAATTATATTGTCCATTCATAAATATTAACAAAACGCTGTCCTTCCGCATAAAGGTCTGTCCAGGTTGGAAGGGGAACTGTGTGAATAAATTCTGCGCCTAATTTTTCGCAAACTCTTTTTGAAGAAATATTATTTTGTTCGTTTGTTATAATTACTTTTTCCATTTTGTGCATTTTCATAACGGGTATTATCATGCGGCATGCTTTTTCCGCATATGAATGCCCCCGATATTCTTCCTTTATACTATAACCGATATTTCCGCAGTAGTAAAGCCCAACTGTATAGCCTATTCTAAGCCCGATTTCGCCGATTCGTATATTATTTTTTATTATATCAAAATTATATGAAGGAACATGTTTCTTTTCCGGAACAGCGGGATTTTTTGCTTTGCAAATAACTTCTATTTCACCGTTCGTATAAAGCGGGATATTGTAAAAACCGGCGAAAACATAGGGGAGGGCTAAATAATCATCGATTTCATATTGCAGCTCTTCGTAAAAATATTCTTCATTCATTTTAATACTCTTATTCTTTCTTTTAATTTTAATTAGCTTTTGCTTTAGCTGTTGCTTTAGCTTTTATTTTTGTGCAAAACAGGTAAAATACATATATTTCCAAAAATAAAAACCGGCTGAAAACTTTTTTATGTTTTAAGCCGTTTTATAACATTATCCTTAAAATTATTTCATCGGAAATATAAATTAACGGCAGTGTGTATCAATAAATCATCACATGAAACAAAGGATTTATTGCCGTAATTATATCCAGGTTCCAAAGAAATAATCATAAAGAAATCTCACGTAGTTGTTGCTTTTAATGATAACATATCTGTTTTGAATTTGTCAATAGCCTAAAATAAAATAAAAATTTTTATAATAATATGATTTTCAACTATGCTATTTACAAAAACGGTATTGTTTGTTATAATGGCAATCGATGTGAATATAAAACATATATAAAAATTAATATAAAGGAGAAAATAATGAAAAAAATAGCGTTTATCGGAGCAGGAAGTTTCGGTTTTACACGCGCACTTGTCCGCGATATTTTAACGTTTGAAGCATTCCGTGATGCTGAAATCGCACTGATGGATATTGATAAAGAACGGCTTGAGTTTATTGAAAAAGCGGTAAAAAAGATTGTCGAAGCAGGTAAATATCCGGCAAAGGTTACGGCAACCCTTGACCGCAAGGTAGCTCTTGAGGGAGCAGACGGAGTTGCTATCACAATCCTTTCGGGCGGACCGGAAATTTTCCGCACCGATATTGAAATACCCAAAAAATACGGCGTTGACACAAATATCGGTGACACGCGCGGACCTTCCGGTATATTCCGTTTTCTCCGTACGGCACCGCCTATGCTTGAAATCTGCCGCGATGTCGAAAAATATTGTCCGAACGCGGTAGTTCTCAACTATACCAATCCGATGGCAATGCTTTGCCGCTTTTT